>JAGPDF010000024.1 GCA_018057705.1 Thermoanaerobaculia bacterium
CGGATCCTCCGCCTTCATCCCCGGCGCGAGCTGGGAGACGTGCAGCAGCCCTTCGACTCCCGGCTGGAGCTCGATGAACCAGCCGAACTCGGACTTGCGCATCACCTTGCCGGTGAACTTGTTGCCGCCCGCGTACTGGGCCGCGATGCTCTCCCACGGATCGGGCTCGAGCGCCTTCATCGAGAGCGAAACGCGGTCGCCGCCCTTGGGCAGCTTGATGATCTTCGCGGTGACCTCGTCACCGACCTTGAGCACTTCGTTCGGGTGGGTCACCCGGGTGCGCTTCAGCTCGGAGACGTGGATCAGGCCTTCGATCCCGCCGAGATCGACGAAGGCGCCGAAGTCGGTGAGCGAGATCACCTTGCCGGTGACGGTCGAGCCGACGGTCAACGCAGCGCGGGTTTCGGCGGTCTTGTGCGCGCGCTCGTCGCGCAGCACGGCGGCGTGCGAGACCACGAGCCGATGACCCTTCTCCTCGACGCGCAGGACGCGGAAGAGAAAGCTCTGGTCGAGATACTGCGCCGGCTCCTTGGGAGCGCCCAGCTCCATCGAGGAGCGCGGACAGAAGGAGGTGATGCCGTCGACCACGACGTGGAAACCGCCCTGGTTCCAGCCGATGACCTTGCCTTCGACATAGGCCTGGTTGGCGATCGCCGTCTGCACGATCTCGCTCGGGACGAGGGCGAGCTCCTCCGGAGTGGGAGCGACGAACTCGTCGACCGATTTGCCGGCGGGACGATGGCGCTTCTCCCGCGGCTTGCGGTCCGCCTTGTCGCCCTTGGGCCGGGCTCCGGCCTTCTTGGCGCGCGGCCCGGCCGCGGTCTTGGCCGGCGCATCCTCGGCGGCAGGGGCGGCAGTCGCTTCTGCGGCGGCGGCGCCGTCGGTCGAGCCCGTTTCCTGGGCGCCGGCTTCCGCCGCAACCGGCTGCGAGTCGGCGGCGACGGCCTCGGGGGCTGCCTCTACGGCAACCTCGGGCGTGGACGGAGTCGCTTCCGCGGGGGTCTCCGGGGCATCGGATGCGTCAGGGGACGTTTCAGGCGTGACTTGGCTGTTCTCGAGCTCGGACATGCGGGACTCCGTCATGCAAGTTTCGGGGCGATTCCGGCGAAGGCCTCCGGGGAGGCACGGCTTGCCCGGAGAATAGCGCAAGAAGCGCGCGGAGCGAAGCCAGCCCGGGGAAGCCGCCCGGAGGGGCAGTGGAGGCTAGACTGGGGGCCTGTGCAGGAGCCGACGCGATTCGCCTGGTTCGTCACGCCGCACGGGTTCGGCCACGCGGCGCGCACGGCGGCGATCGTGGAGGCGCTGGGGCGGCGCCTGCCGGAATGCAGGATCGACCTCTGGACTTCGGTTCCGGACTGGTTCTTCGAGGAATCGCTCACCGTTGCGTACCGCCGTCACGAGGTGGTGTGCGACGTCGGCCTGATCCAGAAGAGCCCGGTCGAGGAGGATCTGCCGGCCTCCCTTGCGATGCTCGCGGAGTTCTGGTCGGCCGCGGAGCGCGTCCGGATCCGCGCAGTGGCGGCGGCGGTCACCGCCTCCGGCGCCGCCTGCGTGGTCGCCGACATCGCGCCGTTCGGCCTCGCGGTCGCGCGCGCTGCCGGGCTCCCCGCGGTGCTGATCGAGAACTTCACCTGGGACTGGATCTACGAACCGCTGGCGGCGACCGATCCGCGGTTCTCCGACTGGGCGGCGAAGCTGGCGGCGATCTCTGCCGGGCCCGATCTCCATCTCCAGCTCGAGCCGTGCTGCCGGCCTGCCGCCGGAGCGCTCCTCGTGCCGCCCGTGGCGCGTGCGCCGCGGACGAACCGGGAGGCGATTCAGGAGCGCCTCGCCATCCCGCCCGGGGATCGGATCGTGCTGGTGAGCTTCGGCGGCGTCGAGCACCGGCTGACGAGCCTCGGCCCTCTGGCCGGGCGCGAGCGAACGACGTTCGTGCTTCCGGGGGCGAGCCGGGAAGAGCGCTGGGAGGGCAACCTCCGCCTGTTGCCGCACCACACGCCGATCTACCATCCCGACCTCGTCGCCGCCGCCGACCTGGTGGTCGGCAAGCTCGGCTACTCGACCGTCGCCGAGGTCGTGACGGCGGGCGGCCGGATGCTCTACGTGCCGCGCAGCGGTTTTCGGGAATCGGCCGAGCTCGTGCGCTACCTGGAGGCTCGCCTGCCCGCCGAGCCGATCGCCATGGCCGAGCTCGAAAGCGGCGATTGGGTGGGCCGGCTGCCCGGGATCCTGGCGCGCGCCCCTTCCGCCGCGGTGGACGGGCAGGGTGCCGCGATGGCGGCGCAGCGTATCGCGCAGTGGTGGGCCGGTCGCCGCGCCGTCGACTAGAGCCGGCCGGCCGTCTTCTGGCCCGGCTGGGGGCTGGCGGTGCCGGAATCGTCCGGATCGTCGGGTTCGCCCACCGTCTCCGACCAGGCCGAGCTGGCGCCGCCTTCGAAGCCGTCGCGGAACAGGCCGCTGTCGAGGCGGATGACCCGACCTTGCGACGGCACGCCGTCGGCGGTGAGCGCGAACATCAGGTAGTGGCCGGGTGGGGCGAGGCGCGGGTCGGCCGGCGCGCTGACGGCGAGCCCCTGCGCCGCAGGTGTGACGGCGAGGCGCAGGAAGCGCTGGTTCATGTCGAAGCCGTGCGTGACCGAGCCGAGCCGCACCCAGGTGATCTCCGTGACCGCCGTCTCGGGCGCGAAGAGCGGCGCGAAGCGCTCGCCGTAGTGCACTGCGCCGGGGGCGCTGAGGATCGACGGGCGGGGCCCGCGGAAGAGGTAGGGCGGAGAAAAGAGCTGGCCGTCGAAATGGTTGGGGTCGTCGTGCTCGCTGTCGCGCGGATGGCCGCCGCCGGCGGCGAGGACGCGGCCGTCCGGGAGCAGCAGCGCCACCGAATGGTAGAGGCGCGGGACGGCCATCGCAGCGAGCGTGGTCCAGGTCTCGGTTGCGGGATCCCAGAGCTCGGGAGCGAGGACCGCTCCGGTCGAGTTGTTGAAGCCCGCCGCGGAGCTGCCGCCGGTCGCGAGCACCGTGCCGTCGGGGAGGAGCGTCAGATTCAGGTGGCGCCGTGCTGCCGCCATCGGCTGAAGCTCACGAAAGGCAGGCTGGGCCTGCGTCAGGTCGATTGCCTGCGCCGCGGCGGTCGGCGGATCGCCACCGCCGGCGAGCAGCACCTTTCCTGCGCCATAGATGACCGCCGAACCCTGCGAGCGGTAGCCGTGCCCGCTGCCGGCGAGTGGGCTCCAGTCGCCCTCCCCGACCGGGTCGAGCATCACGGCGTTCGGCGCCGGCCCGACGACGAAACCCCGGCCATCGGGGGCCTGGAAGACGAACGGGTAGTAGGGCAGAAGGCGCTCCGCCTCGGAGAGGTCGCGCCACTCGAGGCTGGCCGGGTGAAAGACCTGCGGTAGCCGGTTGGCTCCGGCCTGCTCATCCGAGCCCGCCATGACCAGGACGCTGCCATCGGCGAGGGTCGTGGCGGTCGGGTACCAGCGTCCGGCGTTCATCTCGGGCGCCATCGCCCAGGAGGGCTGGAACGGATCGTAGATGGCGACGAACGGTTGGCCGACCCCGTCGGCGAAGTGGCCGCCGGCGACGAACAGGCGGCCGTCGGCAAGCAGGGTGTGGCCGGAGCAGAAGAGGTCGTGCCCCGGCGGCGGAGCCGGAGCCTTGGAGAACAGACCGGTCGATGGGTCCCACAGACGTGGATGGCCGTCCCCACCGGGGAGGTCGTGGCGGTCCCAGAAGAGGACCTGTCCGGTCGGCAGGAGCGTGGCGTGGATCGGGATCGTCGGAAAGGCAATGGGCTCGGTCCACTCCCCGGCGAGCGACCTCGAAGCGGGCGGGGCCGGATCCTCGACGGTGTCGGCGAGGGTCGGGCTCGGCGTGGGCACGGCGGACCCGGGTGCCCCTGGGGCGAGCGCCGCCCCTGCCGCCCAGGCTGCCAGTACGGCCGCCGACCGGAGAGACCGGAAGAGGCGGCGGAGGAACTGAACGCCGCGGCCTTCAGGCGTCGCCAGCGGCTGGCGCCGGGCACATCGCTTGCTGTCGTGAGCCACGGGCCGATTCTATCTGTGCGCAGGTGGACTGCCGAGCGGTCGCGTCGGAAGCGAGTACACTTGGCGGAGAAGGTCTGCAGCACCCATCCTGAAAGGAGACAATCATGAATCGAACTCTCGTTCGTCTGCGGGCGATCTCCCTGGCTCTCGCCGGATTCTGTGGAATTTTGTTCGTGGCGGAGGGGGTCACGGCGCAGGAGTACCCGCGCCTCGCGGCACGCCACGCCGGCAGCGGCACCTATGAGATTCGGGGCGGCGGCGGCACCTGGGAGCTCGCCGACGCTCGCGTCGTCCTGGACGATCAGGGACGGGCTTCGATCGCCGTCTCGGGCCGCAAGATCCAGCTGGAGATGAGCGGCCGCATCGTCGGCTGGAACGGCCGCGAGCATGTCGACATCGTGCTCGACACGTTCGACGGCAAGGCCACGACCGCCAAGGGCTGGATCGCTCTCGACCGCCGCGGCGGCTTCGAGCGCATCGAGTTCGACGGCCAATCGCCGGTCCGGTTGGGGGTCACTTTCCGCTCGAAGGGGGCGAATCTCGAGCCCCCACCGCCTCCGGTGCGCCCCCCTTCGCCGCCGTCCGGGATGACTGAGGAACCCAATGTCAACCGGCGTGGGGCCGACTATCGCCACTTCACCTCCGAGACGCTCGGACGCTGCCAGGGGACCTGCAAAGGGGACACGCGCTGCCGTGCCTACTCCTACAACCTCAACACCCGGATCTGCTATCTGAAGTCCCAGGTGCCGAGCCCGAGCAGCGACCGCGCGGTCATCTCGGGGGTCAAGGAGGGCTGGAACGGCGGTCCTGGAGGAGGCCACGAGGGCGGCGGGAGCTCGCTCACCGAAGAGCGGGGCCTGGACCGCCGCGGCAACGACTACAGCGATTTTCGCGTGCGTGACCTGCGCGAGTGCCAGGACTCGTGCCGACGCGACGACCGTTGCCGCGCCTACACCTACGACACGATCGAACGCGTCTGCTGGCTCAAGGACCGGGTCAACTCCGAGCAGCGCAACCGCGACATGGTGACCGGCTACAAAGAGTAGCGCGAGCGCTCGCTGGCGTCCTGCCGCCGCGGCCGGGGAAACTCCGGAGCTCCCGGAGACCCCGAGTCGCGGCTGATAGGATCGGATGGCATGCCCAAGCGCACCGACATCTCTTCCATCCTCGTACTGGGCTCCGGCCCGATCGTCATCGGACAGGCCTGCGAATTCGACTATTCGGGGACGCAGGCCTGCCGGGTCCTGCGGCGCGAGGGCTACCGGGTCGTCCTGGTCAACTCGAATCCGGCGACGATCATGACCGACCCCGAGATGGCCGACGCCACCTACGTCGAGCCGCTCACTCCGGAGGTGGTCGAAAAGATCCTCGAGAAGGAGCGCCCGGACGCGATCCTGCCCACGGTCGGCGGGCAGACCGGAATCAACCTGGCGATGGCGCTCCACGAGCGTGGCGCGCTCGCAAAGTACGGCGTCGAGCTCCTCGGGGCCGGCATCGAGGCGCTCTCCGTCGGCGAAGACCGCGAGCTCTTCAAGCGCGCGATGGAGGAGATCGGTCTCCGGGTCTGTCGCTCCGGCCACGCCGCCTCGGTCGAAGAGTCGCGCGAGATCGCGGCCGCGATCGGCTATCCGGTGATCGTGCGGCCGAGCTTCACGCTCGGCGGCGAGGGCGGCGGCACCTGCTACAACCGTGACGAGCTCGACGAGATCGCCGCCACCGCGCTCGAGGCCAGCCCCTCGCACAAGGTCCTGATCGAAGAGTCGGTGCTCGGGTGGAAGGAGTTCGAGCTCGAAGTCATCCGCGACCGGATGGACAACGCGATCGTGGTCTGCTCGGTGGAGAACGTCGACGCCATGGGTGTCCACACCGGCGACTCGATCACCGTCGCCCCGCAGCAGACGCTCTCGGACAACGAGTACCAGGCGATGCGGGACGACGCCTTCAAGGTCATCCGGCGGGTCGGTGTCGCGACCGGAGGCTCGAACATCCAGTTTGCGGTCTCGCCCCTGACCGGCGAGCGCATCGTCATCGAAATGAATCCGCGGGTGTCGCGCAGCTCGGCGCTCGCTTCGAAGGCGACCGGCTTCCCGATCGCGAAGATCGCGGCGCTCCTCGCGGTGGGTTTCACCCTCGACGAGATTCCGAACGACATCACCGGGAAGACCTTCGCGGCCTTCGAACCGACGCTCGATTACACCGTCGTCAAGATCCCGCGCTGGGCTTTCGAGAAGTTCCCGGGAGCCTCGACGACACTCGGGACGGCGATGAAGTCGGTCGGCGAGGTCATGGCCATCGGCTCGACCTTCAAGGAGGCGCTGCTCAAGGGGATCGCCTCACTCGAGCTCGACAGCGGGGGAGCCCGCGAGGAACGCGCCGCCGATCCGGTGCGCCTGAAGCAGCGCATGGCGACCCCGAACTGGGAGCGCCTCTTCGCGGTCTTCGCGGCGCTGCGCCAGGGGTGGACCGTGGACGAGGTCGCCCGGATCACCCATATCGACCCCTGGTTCCTGCGCGAGATGAGCGAGATCGTCGACCTCGAGGCGGAGGTTGCCTGCTGGGTGCTCGAGTCCCTGCCGGTCGAGCTGCTGCGGCGCGCCAAGGTCATGGGCGTCACCGATGCGCGGCTCGCGCAGCTGGTCGGCGCCGCCGAGACGGAGGTCGCGGCCCGCCGCAAGGCGGCCGGAGTCCACCGGGTCTTCAAGCGCGTCGACACCTGCGCGGCGGAGTTTCCCGCCGAGACCCCCTACCTCTACTCGACTTTCGGGACCGAGAGCGAGGCGGAGCCCAGCCGCCGTCGCAAGGTGATCATCCTGGGATCGGGACCGAACCGGATCGGTCAGGGAATCGAGTTCGACTACTGCTGCGTGCACGCCGCCCTGGCACTCGGCAAGCTCGGGATCGAGACCATCATGATCAACTGCAATCCCGAGACCGTCTCGACCGACTACGACACCTCGGACCGGCTCTATTTCGAGCCGCTGACGCTCGAGCACGTGCTCGCCGTCTGCGAGACCGAGAAGCCCGACGGCGTCATCGTCCAGCTCGGAGGCCAGACGCCGCTCAAGCTCGCCAAGGGTCTCGAGGCCGCGGGCGTGCCGATCTGGGGGACCTCACCGGGCGCGATCGATCTCGCCGAGGACCGGAAGCTCTTCGGCGCTCTGCTCGCCGAGGAGGGCATCCGTCAGCCCGAGAACGGCACGGCGCGCACCCTCCCGGAAGCTCTCGCCGTGGCGCGGCGCCTCGGCTTCCCGGTGCTCGTGCGCCCGTCCTACGTCCTCGGTGGCCGGGCGATGGCGATCTGCTACGACGAGGAGACGTTGGCGCACTTCATGACCCAGGCCGCGGAAGTCTCGGACGGCCACCCGGTGCTCCTCGACCGCTATCTCGAGGAGGCGATCGAGTTCGATCTCGACCTGATCGCGGATGGCGAGACCGCGGTGGTCTGCGGCATTCTGGAGCACATCGAGGAGGCCGGCGTGCATTCGGGCGACTCGGCCGCCGTCCTGCCGCCGCATCACGCCTCGGCGGCCGACCTCGCCGAGATGCGGCAGGTGGCGATCCGCCTGGCGCTGCGCCTCGACGTCAACGGCCTCATGAACGTCCAGTTCGCCCGCCATCGCGGTGAGCTCTACGTCCTCGAGGTCAATCCGCGCGCTTCGCGCACCGTGCCGTTCATCGCCAAGGCGGTGGGCGTCCCGCTGGTCGGAGTGGCCTGCCGGGTGATGGCCGGCGAGCGCCTTGCCGAGATCGGCTTCGACCGCGAGCCGCAGGCGCCGGCGATCTTCGTCAAGGCACCGGTCTTCCCGTTCAAGCGCTTCCCGGGAGTCGACCCGCTCCTCGGGCCGGAGATGAAGTCGACCGGCGAGGTCATGGGCGTCGACGAGGAGTTCGGCTGGGCGTTCGCCAAGGCCTGGATCGCCGCCGGCAACCAGCTGCCGCTCGGCGGGACGGCCTTTCTCTCGGTCCATGATCGCGAGAAGCCAGGCCTCGTGCCGATCGCCGAGAAGCTCATCGGTCTGGGTTTCGAGATCGTCTCCACCGAGGGCACCGCACAGTTCCTGACTGGCCGCGGATTCACCGTGCGCCGGATCAACAAGGTTCACGAAGGGCGGCCCCATGTGGTCGACGCCATGATCAATCGCGGCATTCAACTGGTCGTCAACACTCCCGTCGGACGCGACTCGGCGATCGACGACGCCTACATCCGGCGCACGGCGGTGCGCTACCAGGTGCCGTGCATCACGACGCTGTCGGGAGCCCTCGCGGCTGTGGACGGCATCGCCGCCCTGAAGCAGGGCGGGTTGGCGGTCCGGTCGCTCCAGGAGTTGGGCGCGCGCGCGCCCTATCCACGGCTCCGCGAGCCTCGCCGGACTTCGCCCCAGCCGGTGCGCGCGGAGTGACCGCCGGAGCTCCGGAGATCCGGATCTTCACCGACGGCGCCTGCAGCGGCAACCCGGGGCCGGGCGGCTACGGCGTCGTGCTGGTTTCCGGAGTGCATCGCAAGGAGCTCGCGAAGGGCTTCCGCAAGACGACCAACAACCGAATGGAGCTCCTCGCCGTCATCGACGGACTCAAGTCGCTCAAGAACCGCCGGCGAGTGGAGATCTGGAGCGACTCGAAGTACGTCGTCGAGGCGATCGAGAAGGGCTGGGCGCGCAAGTGGCGCGACAACGGATGGCGCAAGGCCGACAAGAAGCCGGCGCTCAATCCTGACCTCTGGCAGGAGCTCCTGGCGCTCCTCGACATGCACCAGGTCAAGTTCCTCTGGCTGCGCGGGCACGACGGGCATCCGGAAAACGAACGCGCCGATCAGCTCGCCGTGACCGCCCTGCGCGGACCGGAGCTCGCGATCGATCGTGTGTACGAGGCGGGCAAGTAGGCAAAGGAGAAGTGAGATGGCGGCGAGCCGAATGGAGAAGGACAGTCTGGGCGAGATCGAAGTCGCAGGAGAGGTCTACTGGGGCGCGCAGACCGAGCGCGCGCGGCGCAACTTCCCGGTCTCCGGCCTGACGTTCCAGCGCCGCTTCATCGCCGCGCTGGGCCTGATCAAGGGCGAGTGCGCAGCCGTCAACGCCGAGATGGGCATCGTCGACCGCGACCTCGCGGAGGCGATCCAGAATGCGGCGCTCGAAGTCTACGAAGGGAAGCACGACGCTCACTTTCCCCTCGACATCTTCCAGACCGGCTCGGGCACCTCGACCAACATGAACGCCAACGAAGTGATCTCGAACCGGGCGATCGAGATGCTCGGGGGGGTCGTCGGGTCGAAGAAGCCGGTGCATCCGAACGACCATGTCAACGCCGGACAATCGTCGAATGACGTCATTCCGACGGCCATTCACATCTCGGCCTACGCCGCGATCACCGAAGACCTGGAGCCCGCGCTCGTCCGGCTGCGCGCCGCCCTGGCGAGGAAGGCGGTCGAGTTCGACGACGTCGTGAAGATTGGCCGCACGCACCTGCAGGACGCCGTCCCGATTCGCCTCGGTCAGGATTTTTCCGGTTTCGCGCAGCAGATCGGCAACGGCATCGAGCGCTTGCACGCGGTACGTCCACGGCTCGCCGAGCTCGCGCTCGGCGGCACGGCGGTCGGAACCGGTCTGAACGCGCCGCCGGGATTCGCCGACGCGGTCATCGGCCGCATGGCGGGGCGCACCGCGCACCCGTTCCTGCCGGCCCGCAACCGCTTCGAGGCGATGGCCGGCAAGGACGCCGCCGTCGAAACGAGCGGCGCCTTGAAGACGATCGCGGTCTCGCTCAACAAGATCGCCAACGACCTGCGTTGGCTGGCGTCGGGGCCGCGTTGCGGCATCGGGGAGATCTCGCTGCCGTCGCTGCAGCCGGGGAGCTCGATCATGCCCGGCAAGGTCAATCCGGTGATTCCGGAGATGACGATCATGGTCGCGGCGCAGGTGGTCGGCAACGATGCGACGATCACCCTCGGCGGCATGAACGGCAACTTCGAGTTGAACGTCATGATGCCGGTGATCGCCTACAACCTGCTGCAGTCGGTCGAGCTTCTGACCTCGGCGGCGAACCTACTGGTCGACCGCTGCATCTCGGGCATCACCGCCAACCGCGAGCGCTGCCTCGAGCTCGTCGAGCGCTCGCTCGCCATGGTGACCGCTCTCGCGCCGCGGATCGGCTACGACGCCGCCGCGGCGATCGCCAAGGAGTCGGTGGCCACGGGCAAGACCGTGCGCGAGCTCTGCGTCGAGAAGCAGATCCTCCCTCCCGACGAGCTCGCCGCCATCCTCGATCCCTACTCCCAGACCGTAGGCGGCATCGTCGAGGGGGCAAGCGCCGGCGGTTAGCCGGCGGGTTCAGATCGCCGCCGGCGGATAACCGGCGTGGTCGAAGTGACCTCCGGAAGCTAGAGCTGAAACGGCTCGGCGGGGCCGTCGTCGAAGGCGCGCATGCCGTGGCGCTTCACCCACTCGTCGGACCAGCGCGTCACGAACTCGAGATACTCCGCGAACGGCATCGGGAAGGCGTAGCGGATGTCGTCGAGGGCGCGCACGTCCTCGGGCGTCACCGGTAGCGAGAACTCCAGCCGTTCAGGCGTCGAAGCCGAGGGCCCTTCGGTACTCCGCGAGCTCATACCGATCAAGATAGTGGAGAACCGTCGGCCTGTCCACCAGGCCTTTGAGCAGAAGAGCCCGAACGTCCTCGAGGTCGATTCCCTGACGAGTAGGGTTCTGCTGGAGCGCAAAGAGCTTCATGGCGACCAGATGCTCTGGATCCACGATCGGAACGGACTCGGAGTCGAAGAGGACCTGCGGTCTGGCGCGGGCGAAGAGAGCCTCGGCTGTTGGACCCGAGACGAAGAGCAGGTCGACGCGCTCAGCGGTTCCTGGTCGGGAGTGGTTCGAGAATCCCGCCGTTCTGCGAAACGTATCGAATCCTAGACTTTCCAGTGCCGCGACTGCCGCGTCGGCGTCGACGCTGCGGATGGCCAGGTCCAGGTCCTGCGTGCCGCGGACGACACCGTGGGCGGCGATGGCTACCCCTCCGACGACGATCGCGGGGACGTCGGACTCGCGAAGCGCCTTCAGGGTCTCGGCGAGGACCCTGCCGAAGTTCATGCGTCGAAGATAGCGGTTCCAGCAGCGCGCGGCAATCTTCGCCGAGGGCGGCTAGTCGGTGTCCCACCGCCAGCCGAGGGCGACGGAGGCGGTGAAGTCGATGGTGTTGTCGCCGGCGTCGTAGGTGCGGCCGCGGATCTCGGGGCGCAGGTAGAGGTTCTCGCCGAACTCGGCGCGGTAGCCGATGCCGGCATGGATCGAGAGCGTCGACTTGGTGAGGTCGACGTCCGGATTGTTGACGTGCGCGTCGACGTCGAGGTTCGTAACGCCGAGACCGGAGAAGATCTCGAAGCCTTCGCCCCAGGGCAGGGCGACATAGGAGACCTCGAGCGAGTCGATCTGGGCGTCGACGTTGCCGGAGCGCCCATAGCCCTCGCCGTCGCTCTTCTCGTAGCGCTCGTAGCTAGCCATGAGCCCCCAGCCCTTCGACGGCATCCAGGTGCCGCGCAGGCCGTAAGAGACGTTCTCTTCGAGCTCCTCGGCGAAGTAGTAGCCGGCGAAGCCCTCGACCCGTCCCGAGCTCTGGGCCGAAAGAGTCGAAGGCGAAAGGGCCGCCGCCAACCAGAGCACTGCCGCGCCTGCCGCGAATCGGCCCTGAATCTTGGAACTCCGCATGATCCCTCCTTGAAAGAGCAACGAGTCAGTCCGCGAGCTCTTCGACGCTCGCGGCGTGAAATCCGACCAGGAGCCGCCGGCCGCGGCGCAGCATCGGCGCGCGGAAATTGCCCGTCGGTCCCCGGAGGTCGTCCGGTTTCGCGGCTTCCGCCGCGAGCTTCTCCACCTTCTTGCCACGGGCGATCCAGACTTCGTCAACGCTGCCGAGGAGCTCCTTTACTTCCATCTCCGACAGGGCGTTGCGCGCGCTGCGCTCCTCCTTGACGGCGACCTTCCTGCTGAGGAGCACCTCCCGGGTGCTCTCGCAGCTCTTTCAGCTCGGGCGCGAGTAGAAGAAATCGACGGTGGACATGGCGTGAACGCTAGCACGCGTGCCGCGTCAGTCGGAGCCCGAGCTCTCCCAGTCGTCCATCGAGCGGCGCTCCTTCTTGGTCGGCCGGCCGGCGCCCTAATCGCGGGCCACCGGCGGCGGGGGGCTAGCTGGGAAGCGTCGCCTGCTTGTCGAGCCGACAGGCTGGGGCTTGGCTTCCCGAGGTGGCCCGGGTCGGGATCGTGACGTGGAAGATGCTGCCGCCCGCCGTTGGACTCTCGACCCAGATGCGTCCGCCATGGGAGGAGACGATGCACTTCGCGATGTGGAGTCCCAGCCCGAGCCCTCGATTGTCGTTTTCGTCGACCTGCCAGAAGCGCTCGAAGATGAGATTCTGAATATGCACAGGGACTCCGACTCCCTCGTCGGCGACGCTGAAATGGAGCTCATCCTGTCCTCGCTCTCCGCGCACGACGATGCTCCCGCCGCGCGCGGTGAACTTGATCGCATTCGAGATGAGGTTGGCGAGCACCTGGAGCATCCGGCCGTGGTCATAGGAAGCCATCAGGGCGGACGGGTCGCCGCGAAGCTCGAGGGTCACTCCCTTGTCGGCCGCTGCCGGCGCGAACATGCCCTGAACTTCGGAGAGCAGGGTTCGGGCGTCTTCGAGCTTCGCCTGCAGTGCGAGTCTCCCGGAGTCGATGCTGACGACATCGATCAGATCTCCGACCAGGCGATTCATGCGCGCGACGTAGAGTTCCAGGCGATGGGCCGCTTCGATCGTCCTGTGGCCTTCCTCGGTATCTGTAGCTTCGTCGGCGAGAAGGTTGGACTCGAGCAGGACGCCGCAAAGCAGACCACGCAGATCGTGGCTGACCATGCTCAGGAAGTCATCGCGCTTCGCCAGCCGGGCGTCGGTGCGCGCCCTCTCCGTGAGCAGGTCGCGGTCGGTCCGCAGGCGCTCGAGCGGCATCAGGGCGGCGAGAAGTCGCTCGTGGCTGTCGCGTTCGGTGCGAATCAGCGCGTCCGCAGCCGAGCGCTCCGCATCGACGACCTGGTCGGCGACGAGTCGCTGCTCGAGGATCGCCACCGACGGCGCTTCCGGCCCGACGTCGGCCGTTTCGCGGGCAGCCTCCAGCACAGAGTCCGCCACGACCCTTGCCTCGGCGATCAACTGATCGGCGTCGGTTTCCAGGCCGAGGCGGCGCTCGGCGATCGCCTCGTCGCTGCTCGCTCGTTCGGTCTGCAGACTCTGATCCGTCGTCTCGCGGTCGAGCCCAGGTCGAACCGAATTCATCGCGTCGCCTCTCCGCTTCGAGGGCCGCTGCCGATCGGGCAGCAGAATCTCTCGGCCCGCTGAAGACGCCGACGCGCAAGGCGCGCCAGGATGTGTGCGGCGAGCCTACTCCCCGGCGCAGCCGCTCGCAACTCGGAGCGTTCTGCGGTCTTCCGCCTGGAGCGCGAGGAGAGAAATTGACCCAGGGGCATGGCCTGTGCGCCATGCACGCGTGCCGCGTCAGTCGGAGCCCGAGCTCTCCCAGTCGTCCATCGAGCGGCGCTCCTTCTTGGTCGGCCGGCCGGCGCCCTTCTCGCGCGCCACCGGCGGGCGGCGCATCAGGCGGAGGAGCGGATCGGCCGATGGGCGCGGCGGGGAGAGATCCTCGTAGAGCCTCCCGACTTCCGCCTTGGGGAGCGGCTTGTCGGCGATCTCCTGGACGATGAGGACGCGGGTCCAGTCGGAGGTGACTTCGGCCTCGATGCGGTCGCCGACGACGAGATTGCGGTGCGGCTTGACCGCGATGCCGTTGACCCGCACCCGCGAGAGGTCGCAGGCGTGGGCGGAGAGGGTGCGGGTCTTGTAGACCCGGGCGATGGTCAGCCACTTGTCGAGGCGCGTGGACATCGTCAAGATTCTAGGCCACATGCCCAAAGTCCGCCGCGCGACGCCGATCGTCCTGACACTCACCCTGGCCGCGCTCCTCGGCGGCTGCTTCGAGCCGCCGGTCGCGGAGCGGATGCTGCTCGAGTTCCTCTCCGACGGCGCGGCGCGGGCGACCCTGATGATCGACCTCGGGCGCGCCGAGGACTTCGAGTCGGCGGCCGTGCGCAAGCGGATCGCGACGGCCGAGCGTGAGTTGGTGGCGGGCACCGACCCCTGGCTGGCGCGCTTCGAAAGTCTCACCCAGGGTTCCGACGGCACCAGTTTCCGGCGCACGCGCGGCGCCCTGCGCGAGTTCCGCCGCTGGGCGGAGCTCGACGACCCGGCGGCCTTCTCCGAGCTCTTCGCCGGCGATCCGGTCGACTACCAGTACTCGCGCAACGGCGACCGGGCGACGCTCGAGATCTCTGCGAGCGGCGCCAGCCGCGGGACCCGCAAGGAGCGCGAGCGCGTGCAGCGGGAGGTCGCCGAATGGAGCCTTGCCTTCTCCCACTACGTGGAACGGGTCTTCGAGCTCGAACAACTGTTGGTGGACCAGCCTGAAAAAAGAAGAGGCTGCTGGCAAAGGGTGTTCGGCGTGAAGGGCGACGGCGGCGTCGACGGCGTCGACGGCGTCGATGGAGAGGGCCGGGACGCGGCGTCCGCAGTCGAGCTCACTCCTGCGGAAGCGGCGGTGGCGAAGGCGGTCGGCGACAGCCTCGCCGAGCTGCTCGGCGCCTTCGAAATCGACGCCCGCGAAGGCTTCTCTCTCGATGAGCGGGTGCGCAAGGTCTTTCACCCGCTCTCGGCACAGCTTTTCGTCAGCCTGCCGGCGCCGGCGAACGAGGTGGAGGGCTTCGAGGCGCCCAGCGCCGAGGAGCAGGCGGGCGAAGAGGATTTCGCCTACGCCTTCCCCGAGCGCAGCCTGATCACGGCGCTCGACGCCCTCGAGGCCCGCTGGCTGGTGGCCGGACCGGCGCGCGCCCTGTTCGACCACCTGCGCATGAACCCGGACGGCGAGATGGACATCGCCCGCTTCGTGGCCGGGCCGGTGCTCCAGGAGTCGGCGACGCCCCCCGGGCCCACTGAGGTTGCCGACCCTTTACTGGAGCTTTTGCGCCCCGAAGGGGCGTATCGTCTGGTCTGGCGTATTCCGAATCCGGAGCCAGACCCAGAACAACCATGAGAGTCCCCCCCGAAGAGTTCGAAGCGCTGGTCGAGCACGCCCTCGCCAACCTCCCTGAAGAGTTCAAGGCGGCGTTGGACAACGTCGCGGTGATGATCGCCGAAGAACCTTCGGACGAGGACCTCGAGGAGGTCGGCATCGACCCCGACGATCCCGACCGCGACGAGCTCTTCGGCCTCTACCACGGTACGCCGCTCACCGAGCGCGACAGCTTCTACTCGGCGCTCCCGGACCGCGTGATGATCTACCGCGGCCCGATCCTGCGCGAATGCACCAGTCGCCGCGAAGTCATGAAAGAGGTCCGCGAAACCGTCCAGCACGAGCTCGGCCACTACTTCGGCATGGAAGAAGACGACCTGCCGTTCTGATGACTCGCGATTCGGTTTACTTTCCTTCGGCGGCGGCCTTGATGCGGTCGACCTTGGTGTCGCCGTCGCGGGTCAGAGTTTCGCGCTCGCGCTGGTAGAACTCCTCCTGCTCCATGCGTTTGACCGGGTCGGTGAGCTTGGCCATCTGGTCGCGGTGGAGGATCTCGAGCTCGGCGATCTTCGATTGGGTGAGCGCCCGGGCGTCGGCGATCGCCTGTTTGGTCTCGTCGGAGAGGGTGGTCGCGCTGGGGCGGTCGATGCCCTGGGCGTCCATCCGTTCGAGCGCCAGTTCGTACGCCGACTTCATTCCTTTTGCCTTGTCGTGGGAGGCCATGGTCTCCCCATTGTAGTCGGAGCCTGCCCCGGGGACGGAACGAACGCGCCAAGCTGACGCCTTCGGCGGCCGTTTCGAAGGCATCGGATTTGCTAACCTGAGAGGCATGATCGAAGCGCACGACCTGACCCGCAAGTTCGGCGATTTCACGGCCGTGGCCGGCGTCTCCCTGGCTCTGCAGGAGGGGGAGATCGTCGGCATCCTGGGCCCCAACGGCGCCGGCAAGACCACCACCATCCGCATGCTCACCGGTTTCCTGCCGCCCTCCTCGGGGCGCGTCACCCTCGGCGGCCGCGACCTCTTCGGCGCAACTCCCGACTCGGTGGCCGTGCGGCGGGAGCTCGGCTACCTGCCCGAGAGCGTCGCCCTCTACCCCGAGATGCGGGTCGAGGAGTACCTTTCCTACCGCGCCCGGCTCGAGGGGATGGATCGCACCGCCACCCGCCGGCGGCTCGGCGAGGTGCTCGACCGCTGCCTGCTCACGGAGGTCCGCCGCCAGGTCATCGGCACGCTGTCGAAAGGCTACCGCCAGCGCGTCGGACTCGCCGGCGCCATCCTCCACGACCCGAAGGTTCTGGTCCTCGACGAGCCGACCGTCGGCCTCGATCCGAAACAGATCGTGGCCATCCGCGAGCTCATCCGCGAGCTCGGCCGCAAGCACACGCTGCTGCTCTCGACCCACATCCTGCCCGAGGTCGAGCTGCTCTGCGGACGCGTGCTGATCTTCGACCGCGGTCGCATCGTCGCCGAAGGCAGTCCCGACGAGCTGCGCGAGCGGCTCCACGGCCAGGTGGCGGTCACGGTCGAGTTCGAGAGTGCGGCGGAGGACATGGGGGAGGCCTTGGGGCGGGTAACAGGGGTACAGGCCGTCCGGCGCGAGGCCGAGCGCGCGGCGCGCTTCACACTCGACTGCGCCCCGGGTGCGGACCCGCGCGCTGCGCTCTTCCGTCTTGCGGTCGAGCGCTCGTGGACGCTCGTCGAGCTTGTCGCCGCGCGCGCCTCGCTCGAGGACATCTTCGTGCGGCTGGTGACCAGCGATCGCCGCGACGCCGAGCCCGCGGCAGGTGAGAGTCCGCTCGCCGGGGAGGCGGCATGAAGGGCGCGCTCGCCGTCTTCGGCCGCGAGCTCCGGGCCTACTTCTTCTCGCCGCTTGCCTACGTCATCCTGACCTTCTTCGTGCTCGTGCAGGGCTGGTATTTCGCGATGATCGTCGCCTTCCTCGCCGACCCGCGGGCGGGGGCGGGGCGGCCGCTCGAGCTCTTCTTCGGCCAGACAATCTTCACCTGGCTCGTGCTGATCTTCGCCGGCACCTTCCTCACCATGCGCCTGATCTCGGAGGAGCTGCGCAGCGGGACGATCGAGACCCTGTTGACCTCGCCGATCTCGGAGAGCCAGGTGGTCGCCGGCAAGTACCTGGCTGCCCTGACTTTCTACCTCTTCCTCTGGGCGCCGACGCTGGCCTATGTCGCCATCGTGCGCTGGTTCACGCCGGTGGACTGGGGGCCGATCGCCGCTTCGTACCTCGGAATCGCGGGCATCGGCGCGCTCTTCCTCGCGGTCGGCCTCTTCGCCTCGGCGACCTCCAAGAACCAGATGGTCGCCGCGGTCGTGACCTTCTTCTGCCTCCTGGTGCTCTTCAGTTGCGGCCTGCTCGAAAACCTCGTGAACGGCGAGACCGCCAAGAAAGTGCTCGGACAGATGAACCTCTGGCAGCACATGGACGACTTCAGCAAGGGCATCGTCGACACCCGGCGGCTGGTCTACTACGCGAGCGGCGTCGGCTTCTTTCTCTTCCTCACCAGCCGCTCCCTGGCGGCGAAGAAGTGGAGGTAGGGCGATGAGCGGAACGGGAAGAACCGGTGGCCTCGCCCAGGCGTCGCTGCTCTCGGCCGGAGTGTTGCTGGTCGCGGCGCTGGTGGGCATCGTGAACTACCTCGGGATGCGCTACTACCACCGCTTCGACTGGACCTCGTCGCAGATCTACTCGCTGTCGGAAAAGACCTTGTCGATCCTCGCCGGCCTCGACCGGGACATCGAGGTCACGCTCTTCCTGCGTGAAGATTCGCCGCTCTACGAGTCGTCGAAGGAGCTCCTCGGGCGTTACGCGGCGAAGTCGCCGCGCGTCCGTTTCCGAACCGTCTCGGTGGACAAGAATCTCATCGAGGCCCAGCGCCTGGTCGACAAGTTCCAGCTCTCCGACCCGAACGTCGTGGTCTTCGAAAGCGGGGCCGACCGCCGCGTCGTCGAAGAGAGCTCTCTCGCCGACTTCGACTACTCGGCGCTCCAGTACGGCGGCCGTCCCGAGCTCACCGGATTCAAGGGCGAGGAGGCCTTCAGCGGCGCGATCCTCGAGCTCGTCGAAAGCAGGAAGCCCCGGGTCCTCTTGACCTCCGGGCACGGTGAAGCGTCTCTCGACGAGCCTGGCGCCGGCGGCCTCTCCGGCGTCGCCGGCCTGGTCGGCAAGGAGAATCTCGAGCTCACGAGCTGGGCTTCGCTGGGGCAGCCGGACGTGCCGGCGGGCACCGACCTGCTGGTCGTCGCCGGCGCCCGGGCGCGCTTCGCCGAGCCCGAGCTTCAGGCGTTCGGCAGGTTCCTGGATCGCGGCGGGCGGATGCTCGTGCTGCTCGATCCCGAGCTCGCGCCGGGCGGCGGACTCCTCGAAACCGGTCTCGAGGGCTGGCTCGACGCCTACGGCGTGCAGGTAGGCGCCAACATCGTCGTCGATCCGGGAGCGACCGTGCCGCTGCATGGCGCCGAGACGCTCTTTGCCGGCGCCTCCGGCGGGCACCCGATCGTCCGCAGCCTCGAACAGGCCGGGGTCGGCGTGATCGTGGCGCTGGCGCGCTCGGTGGCCGCCGGCCGCGCGCCCGAGGGCGCCCAGGCGCAGGTCCTCCTCGAGACCACCGCCGAAGGCTGGGGCGAGTCCGACCTGGGCAATCTGCGCGCTGTCGCGAAGGACGTCAAGGATCTTTCCGGCCCGGTGCCGCTCGCCGTCGCTGTCAGCGCCCCGTCGCAGGAGGCGCCGTTGGCGGGCATGGAGGAGGAAGAGCTCGCGGAGGCGTCCGCTCCGAAGCCGCCGGTGGGCGAAGGACCGGCCTGGCGCCTGGTGGTCGTCGGCGACTCCGACTTCGCGACCAACAGCCTGCTCGCGCTCTCGGGCAACCCGACGCTGCTCGCCAACTCCTTCAACTGGTTGCTCGACCGCCAGAAGCTCCTCGGGATCGGCCCCAAGAAACCCGACCAGGTCCGCATGACGCTCACGCCGGGGCAGCTCTCGGGGGTGACCTGGCTGGTGCTCGCGGGGCTCCCGGCGCTGGCGATCGCCGCCGGCATCGCGGTGCACTTCCGGCGCCGGAGGTAGAGGCATGCGCCCCCGGAGCCTCCTCATTCTCGCCCTCGTCGTCGGCGTCTTGCTGGCACTCATCTACTACGCCGAAGACAGAGTGGCCGGCACCGACGAGCGCGCCGCCGCGGCCAGACGCCTCGTGGGCGCGACGCCGGAGGAGATCGTGGCGCTCGACTTCGAATGGCAGGGGAGCCGGGTGCGTCTCGAACGCGCCGCGAAGAGCCCGGAGTCGACCGGCGAGCTCCCCGGGGCGCGCCCGTGGCGAATCGTCGAGCCGTTCGTCCATCCCGCCGACGAGGCTGCCGTCGCTCGGCTACTCGCCGGACTCGCGGGGCTCGAAGCGGTGCGCGTGCTGGATGGAGTGGCCCGTCGGGATGTCGGGCTCGAACCGCCGCGCGGCTCGGTGAGCTGGACGACGGCGACCGCCGCCGGGAAGCTCGAGGTCGGGGGCAGCGTGCCGGCGACCGAGGACGTGGTTGTGGCGGCGAGCGGAAGGGTCGCGCCGGCGGTCACCTCCGGAGCTTTCGTCGACGAGATCTCCCGTCCGGCCGGCGAGTGGCGAAGCCGGATGGTCGTGGCGGCCGCGCGCGACCGGATCGAGCGCGTCGCGATCTCGCCGGTCGCCGGGGAGTCCGTCGTGCTCGCCCGCAGCGGCGAGACGCTGCGTCTCGAAAGCCCGGTTTCCGACCTGGCCGAGCGGGATCTCGCGGATCGTCTCCTTGCAGACCTCCTGGCGCTGCGGATCGAGACCTTCCTCGACCCGCCGCTCGCGGTCGAAGCCGAGGCGGCGCTCAGCGGGAGGGCCGCGGCGCAGGGAGCGTTGGGAACGATCGAGGTCACGATCCGCGGCGAGTCCGCGCCGCTGCGGATCGAGATCGGTGCCGAACGGGCACCCGGCCGGCGCGTCTGGCGCGCCGGCGGTCAGGCTTTCGAGAGCGTCTCGACGCTGGGCGACCTCCTGGCGCGCCCGGCGAGCGAATGGCGCAGCCGGAACTGGACCCGCTTCGAGAACTGGCGTATCGAGAAGGCGCGCTTCGAAGATCCGGCCGGCGCCTTCGAGCTCGCCCGCCGCGACGGCGAGTGGCTGCGCGACGGCAAGCGGATCCCGTTTACCGCCGCGAGCGATCTCCTCGCGGCGCTGACCGCAGCCCGGGCGGAGCGCCTCGCCGAGCTGCCGGCGGCAGCTGCGGGTGCGGCGCCGCCCGTCGCCCCCAGGCTCACCGTGACGATCTCCGACGCCGATGGCAACGAGGAGCTGCTGACGCTCTACGAGAGCCGCGATCCTGCTGCCGCGGTGGTTCCGGCGCGGACGCGGGGGCGCGAGGTGGAGATCCTGCTGGCGCGCGACCTCGTGACCGAACTCGAGCAGAAGGTCGCCGCTGTGCGCGCCGCCGAGCCGGTCGCCGAGGAGGCACCCGCGCCCGCGCCGCCGGCCATCTGAAGCGGAGCTCCGGCGACCACGTTGCGGCCCGACGCCTGCCCGCCGCTCCTCGCCGGCAGGCGTCGGCGGTCGTACCGCCCGGAAACAGGATGAGCCTTTTCGGCGACGGTCTGCGCGTACCCGGACATGAGATTCCCCACTGCCGCTCCAAGTCCTTCCTCCCGGCTCGTGAGGTCCGCCGCCTGCTTCGGCGCCCTGTTCGCGGTCGCCGCTGCGGTTGCGGCCATGCCCGGATATCTAGGCGTCTCGACCGTCCGCGGCCGCGCCTACGGCAACGAACCGCTGTTCTTCACGCCGCCGCAGGAGGGCGATCACTTCGCCTTCTCCCTGGCCACCGGGGATTTCAACGGCGACGGCGCCGAGGACCTGGCGAGCGGAATTCCGGACGACGACGGCGTGGCCGGCTTCGAGGTGATCAACGCCGGCGCCTTCGTCGTGCGCTATGGAGTGCCCGGCGCCGGACTCGCTTCGCAGTCGACCCTGTTCAGCCAGTTCACGTCCGGCAGCCCGGATCCGCAGCGTGAAGACGACCAGTTCGGCTACGCCCTCGCCGCAGGCGACTTCAACGGCGATCAGATCGACGACCTCGCTGTCAGCGTCCCGGGGCATCGCGAGGGCTTCTTCGACTACACCTACGGAGCGGTCGCGATCCACTACGGCACGCCTTCCGGGCTCGAGCCGGCCGCTTCCGAGTGGTTGGTACCCCACTTCACGGCCGGTATGGTGCCTGCGGCAGGCCGCGGACTCCGCATCTGCGGGCAGGACCTGGCGACCGGTGACTTCGATCACAACGGCTATGCCGACCTCGTCATCGGCTGTCCCTTCTCGTATATTTACTACCCCCCCGATTCGCTCCTCGAGGAGGCGGGCGCGGTGATCGTCCTGCTCGGCGCGCCAGGGGGGCTCTTGCCGTTCTTCGGATACATCTTCGATCAGGACTCGCCCGACATCCTCGGCGGCGCCGAGGACTATGACCATCTGGGAGCGGCTGTCGCCACCGGCGACTTCGATGGCGACAGCTTTGACGACCTCGCGATCGGCGCATCGGGAGAAGACGACAAGGGCATCGTGCAGATCGTCTTCGGTAACGCCGGCGGGCTCGACCTGCCGAACAACGCGCTCTATTTCCAGCACCACACCGGCGGGGTCGACGAAGCCGGCGACCAGTTCGGCCAGGAGCTCGCTGCGGGCGATTTCGACGGCGACGGCTTCGACGATCTGGCGGTCGCCGCGCCGTTCGAGGACGAGACTTCCGGATTTCCCGACGCGCCCGACACCGGAGCGATCTCGATGATGTTCGGGTCGGCCGCCGGCATCCACCTGGCGCGCAGCAAGTACTTCCAGCAGAGCGACATCCTGGGAGTGGGCGTCGTCGACCAGAGCGGCGACCGCTTCGGCTTCGCGCTCGCGGCAGGCGACCTCGACGGCGACGGTCGCGCGGATCTCGCGGTAGGGCATCCCGGCGAGGGCAACGGGGGTGCCGACCGCGGCGCGGTGACGCTCCTCATGGGTGGCCCCGGCGGCGTCCTCACCCGCTTCGGTAACCTCTTGGCCGGCACGGGCGGATATCCCGGCGAAGTGCAGGACAGCCAGGACTACGGCGCCTCCGCGGCGACCGGCGACTTCGACGGCGACGGTTTCGCCGACCTCGTCATCGGCGCGCCCTATTTCAACGCGTTCCCGCTCGCCAATGTCGGCGCCGAGGTCGTGCTCTACGGTTCGCTGTTCTCGGACGGCTTCGCCAGCGGCGCGATCGAAACCTGGTCGGCGTCGACGCCCTGAGAGCGCCCGGGGGTCAGCGCGCCGAGCCGCCCTCCGCGTGCTCGCCGAAGACGCCGCGCAGGGTGTCGGCGATCTCGCCCAGCGTCGTTTCGGCGCGCACGCAGTCGAGGATCGGCGGCAGGAGGTTCTCGGCGGTGGCCGCCTTGATGCGGAGCACGTCGCGGACCGCGGCCACGCGGCCGGAGTTGCGCGCCGATCGGAGCTCGCGCAGGCGCTCGACTTGGCGGGCCTCGCCAGCCGGGTCGAGCAGTAGAGGCTCGGGGGCCGCCTCGCCCTCGACCTGGTGGCAATTGACGCCGACGACCTTCGCCGTGCCCTCTTCGACGCGCCGCTGAAAAGCGTAGGCGGCGTCGGCAATCTCGTCCTGCTGGAACCCGCGCTCGAGCGCCGCGAGCGCCCCGCCCATCTCGTCGATGCGCACGATATAGGCGCGCGCCCGGCGGGCGAGGTCGTCGGTCAGGGCTTCGATCGCCCAACTGCCGCCCAGCGGGTCGGTCACATCCGCGGCGCCGCTTTCGCTGGCGATGACCTGCTGGGTGCGCAGCGCGAGCCGCACCGAGTCTTCGGTGGGGAGGCCCAGGGCCTCGTCGCGCGCGTTGGTGTGCAGCGACTGCGTGCCCCCCATCACCGCGGCCAGGGCCTGGATCGCCACGCGCACGATGTTGTTGTCCGGCTGTTGCGCGGTGAGCGTCGATCCGGCGGTCTGGGTGTGGAAGCGCAGCCAGAGCGACCGCGGGTCCTTCGGCGCGTAGCGCTCGCGCAGGAGCTCCGCCCAGAGCCTTCGGGCGGCGCGGAACTTGGCGACCTCCTCGAGAAAATGGTTGTGGGCGTTGAAAAAGAAGGAGAGCCGCGGCGCGAAGTCGTCGATCGCGAGGCCGCGCTCGAGCGCCGCATCGACGTAAGCGAGGGCGTGGGCGAGCGTGAAGGCGATCTCCTGCACGGCGGTCGACCCGGCCTCGCGCATGTGGTACCCGGAGATCGAGATCGGATTCCACTTCGGCACGTGCTCGGCGCAGAAGGCGATGACATCGGTCGCCAGGCGCAGCGACGGCTCCGGTGGGTAGATGTAGGTGCCGCGCGCTGCGTACTCCTTGAGGATGTCGTTCTGGACGGTGCCGCCGATCTGCTTCCAGGGGACATTCTGCTCCTCCGCGACCACGAGGTAGAGCGCGAGCAGAATCGGCGCCGTGGCGTTGATCGTCATCGACGTCGTGACGCGATCGAGCGGGATGCCCTCGAAAAGGCGCCGCATGTCGACGATCGAGTCGATCGGCACCCCCACCCGTCCGACCTCGCCCCTGGCCATCGCGTGATCACTGTCGTAGCCGATCTGGGTCGGCAGGTCGAAAGCCACCGAAAGTCCGCTGGTGCCCTGGGCGAGGAGGTAACGGTAGCGCTGGTTCGATTCGGCCGCGTCGGAAAACCCGGCGTACTGGCGCATCGTCCACAGGCGGCGCTGGTACATCTCGCGGTAGATGCCGCGGGTGAACGGGTAGCTTCCGGGTTCGCCGACCGCCGCCTCCATGGCGATCGACGCGACGTCGTCCGCCGAGTAGACGGTGGCGAAGACGGTTTCAGGGCGGGTCGCGGCGCTCGCCGGTGCAACTGTTCTGGGGCCCTGCTCGGAGTCGGTCACGGCCTGATTCTAGCGCCGCTGGAGGCCGGTTTTCGGGCCACCCGGTCGCTTTCCGGAGGCGAACTGGGGGACAATGGCTAGGGGCCGCCGCAGGCGGAGGCACAATATCTTGCGGAAACCCCTTGACAGAGTCGCACGCTCTGCCGCACACTCTGGACCTCGGAAATTGCACAAGCCTTTGGGCAGGTAAGACGGGGTAGCTCGCTGGGTGTTGCGCGGAAGTCGGGAGCCTCAAGGCGGGTTGGGCGGCACGGCGGGCCCGAAACTGAAGTCACCCTGGGCAACAGGCGGTAACGGAGGAAGCATGGCAACAGAATCGAAAATGAATCCCGAACTCACCCCCAACCTTTCCCGTCCGCCCGGCCTCCCGGGCGGCGTTTCCGAAGCCCGTGAAGCCGGCGCGGCATCTGCCGCCGCCGCCCCGGGCGCGACCCGCGCCGGACTCGAGTTCGAGCGCTACTTTTCGACCGCCGGAGTCGATCCGTTCGACGCCGTCGAATGGGAGACGCGGGACGCCCTGATCGGAAACGAGAAGGGCGAGAAGGTGTTCGAGCAGAAGGGCGTCGAGGTTCCCAAGTTCTGGTCGCAGACCGCCACCAACGTGGTGGTCTCGAAGTACTTCCGCGGCGAGCTCGGTACGCCGCAGCGTGAGACCTCGGTGCGTCAGTTGATCGGCCGGGTCGTGGACGCGATGACGCGATGGGGCCGGGACGGCGGCTACTTCGCCTCCGAAGCGAGCGCCGCGATCTTCCATGCCGAGCTCTCGCACATCCTGGTCAACCAGTACGCCTGCTTCAACTCGCCGGTCTGGTTCAATGTCGGAATCGAAGAGCATCCCCAGTGTTCGGCCTGCTTCATCAACTCGGTCGAGGACACGATGCAGTCGATTCTCGGCCTGGCGAAGACCGAAGGCATGCTCTTCAAGTACGGTTCGGGCACCGGTTCGAACCTGTCCTCGCTGCGTTCGTCCCGCGAGAGCCTCGCCGGCGGCGGCACGGCTTCGGGTCCGGTCTCCTTCATGAAGGGCTTCGACGCCTTCGCCGGCGTGATCAAGAGCGGCGGCAAGACGCGCCGCGCGGCGAAGATGGTGATCCTCAACGCCGAGCATCCGGACATCCTCGATTTCATCCGCTGCAAGGAGATCGAGGAGCGCAAGGCCTGGACGCTGATCGACGCCGGCTACCCGGGCGGTTTCAACGTCTCGGGCGGCGCCTACGACTCGATCGCCTACCAGAACGCCAACCATTCGGTCCGCGTCACCGACGAGTTCATGAAGGCGGTCGTCGAGAACCGCGACTGGACGACACGCGCCGTGCGCGACGGCCGGCCCATGGACAGCTACCCGGCCCGCGACCTCATGCACGCGATCGCCGAGTCGACCTGGGTGTGCGGCGATCCCGGGATGCAGTACGACAGCACGATCAACGACTGGCACACCTGCCCCAACTCGGCGCGGATCAACGCCTCGAACCCGTGCTCCGAATACATGTTCCTCGACGACACGGCGTGCAATCTGGCGTCGCTCAACCTGCTCAAGTTCCACGACGCCGATCGCGGTTTCGATGTCGAGAGCTTCCGCCACGCCTGCGAAGTGGTGATCACCGCGCAGGAGATCGTGGTCGACTACGCGAGCTACCCGACCAAGGCGATCGAGAAGAACTCGCACGACTATCGCCCGCTGGGGATCGGTTTCGCCAACCTCGGTGCGCTCCTGATGGCCCGCGGAATGGCCTACGACTCCGACAGCGGCCGCGGCTACGCGGCGGCGATCACGGCGCTGATGACCGGCGCCTCGTATGCCCAGTCGGCGCGCATCGCCGAGAAGAAGGGGCCGTTCGCGGGCTACGCCAAGAATCGCGAGCCGATGCTCCGGGTCATGCGCAAGCATCGTGACGCGGTGAAGCGGATCGACGCCGCGCACGTTCCCCTGGAGCTCCTCCAGGCCGCCAAGCAATCGTGGGACGACGTCGTCGCCCTGGGCGAGAAGCACGGCCTCAAGAACAGCCAGATTTCGGTGCTGGCGCCGACCGGAACGATCGCCTTCATGATGGACTGCGACACCACCGGCGTCGAGCCGGACATCGCGCTCGTCAAGTACAAGAAGCTGGTCGGCGGCGGGATGATCAAGATCGTCAACCAGACGGTGCCGGTCGGGTTGAAGCGCCTCGGCTACGAGAAGGACGAAATCCGCGCCATCGTCGAGTTCATCGACGAGCACGACACGATCGAGGGCGCTCCGTTCCTCAAGCCCGAGCATCTCTCGGTCTTCGACTGCGCCTTCAAGCCGGCGCAGGGCAGCCGCTCGATCCACTACGCCGGGCACCTGAAGATGCTCGCCGCGGCGCAGCCGTTCATCTCCGGCGCGATCTCGAAGACGATCAACATGCCGGAGGAGTCGACGCCGGAGGAGATCGAACAGGCCTACATCGAGGGCTGGAAGTTGGGACTCAAAGCGGTGGCGATCTACCGCGACGGGTGCAAGCGCAGCCAGCCGCTGTCGACCCGCAAGGACGACGCCTCCGCGGCCGCTTCGAACGCCGGGAGCCTGGCGCTCGCCGGCACTCTGGCCTCGACGGTTCCGATGCCCGGTCGCCGCAAGCTTCCGGACGAGCGGCGCTCGATCACCCACAAGTTCTCGATCAACGGCCACGAGGGCTACATCACGGTCGGCGTCTACGACGACGGGCAGCCAGGGGAGATCTTCCTGGTGATGGCCAAGGAGGGCTCGACCATCTCCGGGCTGATGGACGCCTTCGCCACGATGGTGTCGCTGTCGCTGCAGTACGGCGTGCCGCTCAAGGCGCTGGTGGACAAGTTCTCGCACACGCGTTTCGAGCCGTCCGGCTTCACGAAGAACCCGGAGATTCCGATCGCCAAGTCGATCACCGACTACATCTTCCGCTGGCTGGCCTCGAAGTTCCTGAGCCAGGAGGAGAAGCAGGCGGTCGGCGTCATCCTCCGCGAGCCGGCTCCGGCGGCCCAACCCGAGGCAGGCCCGGCGGCGGTGCGGCCGACGGCCCGGGAGGCCGAGGGCGGCTCGTTGCTGACCTTCGTCAACAATACCGATGCTCCGAGCTGCCATGAGTGCGGATCGATCATGGTGCGCAACGGTTCCTGCTACAAGTGCACGAATTGCGGCTCGACCAGCGGGTGCAGCTGAAGTCGGAGTCTTTCCACGCATGCAACGGGCAATTCAGCCCGATGCCATAGAGGAGGCTATCCACATGGCCACCAAGAAGGCGGCGAAGAAGCCTGCCAAGAAGACTGCGAAGAAGACCGTCAAGAAGAAGAAGTAACTTCGTCGGCGCTCCGGCGCCGGCCTTCGTTCTCCGGGCGCTTCGTCGCCTGGCAACTGTTTCTGGTATGTACCCCATGAGCCCGGCCGTGAGGCCTCGGCTCTTTTTTTTCGCCGGAGCCCCCGATGGCGAGCCAGAGAAGAATGTCCCGCCTCCGGAGCCGGGGCGCGGCCGTTGCCTATCCCGATTTGTGGCTGAACCGGTTATCGTTCGGGGTATGACGATTCTTCGTGCTTCGGGCGGCCTCGGCCGCGGAGTCCGGTCTCTGCTGGTCGGCGTCGCCGCGGCGGTTCTCCTCTTGGCGGCCGGGTGCGGTGGGGCCGGGGAACGAGCGGGTGCCGGCGGCGGGGCTGAGCTCGTGCCGATGCCGGAGTTCACTCTCGCTTCGCTCGGGGGGGAGAGTCTCGGCAAGGCGGACTTCGCGGGCAAGGTCGTGCTCTTCGACTTCTGGGCGACCTGGTGCGGGCCCTGCCATCTCCAGGCCGACATCCTCAAAGAGATCTACCCCGGCGCGGCGAAGCGCGGCGTCGAGTTCGTGGCGGTCTCGACGGGCGAGGAGGCCGAGACGGTGCGCAACTTCGTCGCGAGGCGTCCGTTCCCCTACGCGGTGCTGGTCGACCCGGAGGAGGTCCTGGGCACCGCGCTCGAGATCCTGGCCCTGCCGACCCTCGTGGTCATGGACGCCCGGGGGCAGATCGCCTATCGCCACACCGGTGTCGCCGACGCCGAGACGATCGAGGCCGCCCTGCGGGCTGCCGCCGGGGCAGCAGAGGCGACGGCGGCAGCGGTCGCGGTCGCCCCGGCGGCTTCAGGAAGCTGACCGGCCTTGGAGCAACTCTCCCTCCTCGAGCTCTTCTCTCCGCCGCGCCGCGAGCGCCGGAAGAAGGTGCCTTCCACGCGCTCGACGGCGGCGCTCGAGCGTCTCGCCGCCGCGTATCTCGCGCCCTTGCGCAAGCTCCGCTGGCTCTGTCCGCGCCGGGTGCGGGTGATCTTCAACGCGCGCTTGCGCAGCACGCTGGGAAGGGCCGATTTCACGAACGTGACTGTGGAGCTGAATCCTCACCTGCTCGACCGCAATCCGCAGGAGCTCGTGCCGACCCTCGTTCACGAGCTCTGCCACCTGGCGGCCGGTCCGCGCGCCGGCCACGGACCGAAGTGGAAGAAGATGATGCAGGCCTGCGGCGCCAAACCGACGGTGTGCCACAGCCTCGACACCTCGCACCTCCGGCGCCGGCGACGGCTCTGGATCTGGCGCTGCAAGTCGTGCGGCGAGGGCTATCCGCGGCACCATCGCGGGGCGCGGCGCTACCGCTGCGCCGACTGCGGCGGGCGGCTCCTGGTGGTAGCGGATCCGGCGGCCGGAAAGTAGAGGCCGGCCGGCGACCTCCGAAGCCGCGCAAGGAAAACGTAGGATGTGTCGAGCGGAGCGAAACGCATCGGTCGCGTTCGGAATCCACTCCTTCGTCACGCGACCGATGCGGTGCGCTTCGCTTACCGCATCCTACGGAATGAAGAGTCCACGACTCGCCCACTCGATTTCCAGATGAGCCAAGAAAAAGGGCGGCTCCGCGGAGCCGCCCTTTTCTATTCTCCGATGTCGGGAGGCGACTACTGCAGGACGACCAGGACCACGCGGCGGTTCTGGGCGCGGCCCTCGCGCGTCTTGTTGTCGGCCACCGGCTCCGACTCGCCGTACGAGATCGACTCGATACGGAAGAGCGGGATGCCCTGCTTGGCGAGGTACTCCTCGACGGACTCGGCGCGCTGCTTGCCGAGCTTCTCGTTGTAGAGCTCGCCGCCGACGTTGTCGGTATGGCCCTGGACTTCGACGTAGACGTTGCGATTCTCGGTCTTCAGCTGCGCCGCGAAAGCGTCGAGTGCCGCCTTGGCCTCGGCCGAGAGCTCCGCCTTGTCGAAGCCGAACTTCACCTTGTCGTCGGAGAGCACGGTCTCGTAGAGGAGCTTGCCCTCGGCGAGGCGGCCGGCGGCGACGGCGCGGTCGAGCGCCTCCTTGGCGGTCTTGGACGCCGCGGCGGTGTCCTGCTCGTTCTTGCTGATACGGCCCTCGTGCACCTTGATCTTGGTCTGCGCATCCTCGACCTGGGTCTGCACACCGTCGACGCGCGTGCTGACCTGGCCCACTTCGCCCGCCACGTACTTCTTGGTGGCGCATCCCCAGCCCGCCAACGCCGTGATCATCACTGCCGTCACCGCCAGATTCACTCTTTTCATCTCATGTCCTCCATCCTGGGTTGATAAAGCCACTGCGGTCATGGGAATCGTCTCCACTCCCGTGGGCCGGTCTCACTTCGAGCCCGACGCGGGGGGGAGCCCCTGATAGCCTTTCCTCGAAAGAACCTGCCTTGCCTTCTTGGCGCGAACCTGAACCTGGATCGTCCGAAAAGCGTTCTTGCCCGTGCCCTGGGTCTCGAAGCCGAGAACGTACTGGTAGCGCAGGTCCTCCGCCACCGACGCGCAGGCCTCCTTCATGTCGTCGGGACTGGCGATCGCGAAGTACCGTCCGCCGGTCATGTGGGCGAGCAGATTCAGCATGTCGGCATAACTGTAGACCCCGTCGGCGGAGGTCGGTGCGGCAAAGGGGTCGCCGGATTCGAGTCCGAACACGTAGACCGGGAGCTGCGCCTGGCGCACGATCTCCCGCGCCGCCGCCGCGGTCACCGTGCTGGCGTTGTCGACCCCATCGGTGATCAGGACGACGGCCCGCTTGACGTTCCGGCTGTCGCCCGAGATGCGCGGCAGGAGGGCCACCGCGTCGTGCAGCGCGGTCTTGCCGTAGCCCTCCCAGGAGGCGACCGATTCCCGCAGGGCTTCGAGATCCTCGGTGAACGGGACATCGATGTTGGTGTCCTCGCCCGCGAAGGTCGCCAGCGAGAACTCGTCTCCCGGCCGCGCTGCGTCGAGAAAATAGTCGATCGCTTCATGACTCGCTTCGAGCCGTCCGCCGACCCCCATGCTCCCGGACAGATCCTGGAGGAAGACCAGGCTCCAGGGCGCCTCGCCGCGGGGCTCGAAGTCGGGGAAGCGGATCGAGCGACCGTCGACCTTGAGGTCGAAATCCTCCCTCTCCAGGCCGTTCAGGTAGCCACTCGGGCCCTTGACGATGACCGGCACGAGAATCCAGGCGACCTGGACCTCGTCGGAGAAGGTCGGTGTGGACTGTTCCGCAGGGACTTCGCCAGCGAGGCGCGCCGGAACGCCGAGCGCCAACTGCACCAGCGCCAAAACGGCGAGGGCGGCCAGGCGCCGGGCGGATCGCCGCCGCCGGGCTCTGGTAGCCTCGGCCGGGGGAGACCCGACGATGAACATCCGCGACATCTCCATCAAATGCGGCAATTGCGACTCCTATCAGACGCTCACCGGCTTCGCCCGCCGGGAGGAGTGGAACGTCTATACCTTCGAATGCGACCACGGCCGCTGCGATCCGGCGGTGACCCGCACCCTGGTCGAGGTCCCGCGCCAGATCGACGACTTCGCCCGCCGCGACCCGGACTGGCGTGGAGGCGGAAAGCACGGCGAGTTCGGCGGCGGCTCCCAAGAAGAGTGAGCAAGCTCCGTGCCGATTCCTGACGTCGAGCGGGTTCTTGGCCTTATGTTACGCTTTCGGGCACAGTCTTGAGAAGGTACTCCAACCCATCCTGAGGCAGGCGGAGGCAGTCATGAAGAAGACGGTCGTCCACGTCGTCGGAACGGGCACCATCGGTGAGCCCCTGATTGGCCTTTTCACCGATTTCCGAGAAAAAATGGGAATCGACGAGGTCACCTTCCACAAACGCTCGCCGCTGGCCGGCGACCGCTCCAAGATCAACCACCTCATGGCGCGGGGTGCCAGACTCGCAGCCGATTCCGACCAGAAGGACGCCTTCGAAAAGATCGGGCACACGGTCTCCTACGAGACCGAAGAGGCGCTGGCGCGCGCCACCGTGGTCGTCGACTGCACCCCCGCCGGCAACGAGATGAAGGAGAAGTACTACAACCAGCTTTCCGGACCCAAGGGGTTTCTCGCCCAGGGCAGCGAGTTCGGTTTCGGCGTACCTTATGCGCGCGGCATCAACGACGAGGTTCTCGTGCCCGGGCGCGATCGTTTCATTCAGATCGTCTCCTGCAATACCCACAACATCACGACCCTGATCAAGACGCTGTGCGACGATGGCGAAGGGCGCTACTCGCTCGAGCGCGGCACGTTCGTCTGCATGCGGCGGGCGAACGACATCTCGCAGACCAAGGACTTCGCGCCGGCGCCCCAGGTGGGCAAGCACGACGACGCCGAGTTCGGCACCCATCATGCCCACGACGCTTTCCACGTCTTCGAGACCCTGAATCAGAAGTTCGACCTGTTCTCGAGCGCGGTCAAGCTCAACACCCAGTACATGCACTCGATCTGGTTCAATCTCGCTTTCAAGCGCGACATCACCAAGGACGAGATGATCGAGCGCCTGAAAGGGAACCTCCGGGTGGCGGTCACCGACAAGCGCAACTGCAACGAGATCTTCAGCTTCGGTCGCGATCACGGCTATTACGGGCGCATCCTCTCGCAGACCGTGGTCGTGCTGCCGACGCTCGCGGTGCGCAGGAAGCGCGAGCTCTACGGCTTCTGCTTCACGCCCCAGGACGGCAACTCCCTGCTGTCCTCGGTCGCGGCCGCGCTCTGGCTGATCGAACCGGACCAGGAGAGTCTCTCCCGCCGGCTCGATCCGCTGCGGCGCTTCATGTATCAGGAGATCTGACGACGGGCCGCTCCGCCACCGGCCCTGCCGTGCCTCTCGCTCCCGTCGCTGCCGCGATTCCTTCCGGCAGCTCCCGGCTTCAGTTGGGAGAGATGTCGATCGAGGGCTACTCGATAGCGGGAGAGGAGACCTGGTTCCGCATTCACCCGCCCGGCCTCGCGCTCGACGTCGGGCGGGGAGTCGCTACCCAGGCCGGCTCCCGGGACCTCTTCGTCAGCCACGGGCACCTCGACCATGCGCTCGGCGTTCCGTACGTGCTTTCGCAGCGCACGCTCCATCATCAGTCTCCCACCCGCGTCTTCTGTCCGCGTCCGGTGGCGGGTCTGTTGGGGGAGTTCATCGCCGCGGGGGAACGGCTCGAAGGCGTCGAGTACCACTACCAGGTCGTCGGGCTGGCGCCAGGCGACCGGGTCGAGGTCGGGCGCGACCTCGCGATGGAGGCCTTCGCGACCGATCACGTCGTGCCCAGCCTCGGGTTCCACCTGTGGCGCCGGCGCCGCAAGCTGCGCGAAGAGTTCCGGGAGCTCGCCGGCGCCGAGCTCGCCAGATTGCGCGCCGAAGGCGTCGCGATCGACCGTGAGAGCGAGGAGGTCTGGCTCTCGTACTGCGGCGACACCGGACCCGGGGTGTGGCAGCTCGCGCCCCGCCTTGCAGAAAGCCGGCTGCTGATGATCGAGTGCACGTTCCTGGGCGAGGCGGTGCGGCAGCACGGCAGTGCCTACAAGCACCTCCATTTCGACGATCTGGTGGAGCACGAGGCGGAGCTCGCCGCCCACGAAGCCATCGTGCTGCATCACTTGAGCCGCAGGCACTCGCCGGCCGAGCTGCGACGCGAAGTCGAGACGAGACTGCCGCGACTCGCCCCGCTGATCCATCTCCTCGGCGAGCGGGCGACGTGACGGCTATGCACTGCTTTCGGGATTTGCGCAGCGGCTGGAGACCGATGACCTCGGTCAGAGGAGTTTCATGACCTACGAACGCCCGACCGCCGGCCTGCGACTCTCCGAGCTCGAGGAGCTCGAGCTCTCCATCGAAAAGCTCGTCGCGGGCGGCGACGGCCTCGGCCGTTTCGAGGGCATTCCGATCTTCGTGCCGCGTTCGGCGCCGGGCGACCGGGTGCGGGTGCGTCTCTTCGAGCGCAAACCGGACTACGGTCGCGCCGAGATCCTGGAGCTGCTCACCCCCGGGCCGGGGCGACGCCAGGCTCCCTGTCCCTACTTCGACCGCTGCGGCGGCTGCGACCTGCAGCACCTGGAAGAGGCGGTGCAACTCCGGCACAAGAGCGCGGCGCTGCTCGAGACGGTGCGGCGCATCTCCGGGGTCGCGGTGCCCGAACCGAGCGCCGTCGTTGCCGGCCAGGCCTGGGGCTATCGGTTGCGCACGCAGCTCCACACCCGGGCCGTCCATGGTGGCTACGAGGTGGGCTACTTTGCGCGCCGCAGCCGTGATCTCGTCGGCGTCGCCACCTGCGCGGTCCTGGTGCCGCAGCTCGAGGGTGAGCTCGCGACGCTCGCGCGGCGGCTGCCGGAACGGGCGCCGTCGCGGATCGATCTCGCGAGCGGGGATGGCGCCCTGGTCTCCTACTCGCCGCTCGTCGAAGGGCTGCCCCACGGCGAGCTGCGCCGCAGGATCGGCTCGTTCGAGTACCGGTTCGACGCCCGGTGCTTCTTCCAGGGCCATGCGGGACTGCTCGAGCAGCTGGTCGAGGTCGTCGTCGGGTCCGCGACCGGCGAGACCGCCGCGGACCTCTACGGCGGGGTCGGGCTCTTCGCGCTGCCGCTCGCGCGCCGCTATTCGCGGGTCCTGATGGTCGAGGGAGACCGGATCGCGACGCGTTTCGCGCGCAAGAACGCGCGGGCGAACTTTCCCGATCTCCCGGAAGACCTCTCCGGGGAACGGGGCCTCGAGATCGTCGGCCAGGCGGTCGAAACCTGGGTCGGCGGCGGCCTCGCCGAGAACCTCGACCGGATCGTCGTCGACCCGCCGCGCGACGGGCTCTCGGCCGCTGTCCGGCGGCTGCTGGTGAGCCGGCCCCCCCGGCGGCTGACCTATGTCTCCTGTCATCCCGCGGCGCTGGGCAGGGACCTGCGCGAGCTCTCCGAAGTGATGGCGATCGAATCCCTGGTGCTGCTTGACCTCTTCCCGCAGACCGGGCACATGGAGGCCGTGTTGCAGCTCACCCGGCGCTGAGACCCGCCGGATCCGGCGTGGATGCCCGGTTCCGCCCCCGCGGCTGCGCCGGCCGTCGATTGGAGTAGGATCCGCGCCAGCTCCGATGTCCGACTCCGATCTCGACAAGACTCCGCGCCTGCCTGTATCGGAGCTCCTCCGCCGCGAGGCAGAGGCGCTCCGCGCGCCGCTGCGCGTCGAGCTCGGCGCGCTCTCGCATCCCGGGAAGGTGCGCGCGCGCAACGAGGATCATCACCTCGCCCTTCGCCTGCACCGGTCGCTCGAGACCGTCGCCACCAACCTCCCGGAGGGGGACCTGCCCTTCCGCAGCGAGCAGCAGGGCTACGTGCTCGTGGTCGCGGACGGCATCGGGGGGCGGTCGGGCGGCCAACATGCGAGCCGGCGCGCGATCAGCGCGCTGGTCGAGATCGCGACCCGCATTCCGGACTGGATCCTGCGCCTCGACGACGCCCTGGCCGGAGAGCTCATGCAGCGCGCCGAGGCCTACTTCGGGAAGATCGACACCATTCTCGAAGCCGAGGCCGCCGCGGATCCGGCGCTCACCGGCATGGGAACGACCATGACGATGGTCTATCTCCTCGATCATGATCTTCTCCTCGCGCATGTCGGTGACTCGCGGGCGTACCGGTTTCGCGACGACGCCCTCGTACGGCTGACCCAGGACCAGACGATGGCCCAGGCGCTCGCCGACGCCGGCGTGATCGCGGCCGAGGAAGTGAAATCGCATCGCCAGCGCCACATACTCACCGGCGCGCTGGGTGCCAAGTCGGGCGCGCCGCGGGTCGAGCTCGGGCGGCACGATCTGCGCGACGGCGACCGGATCCTCGTGGCGAGCGACGGGCTGACCGAGATGGTCTCCGATGAGGCGATCGCGCAGATTCTCCGCCGGGAGTCCGACCCCGCCGCGGCCGTCGCGGCCCTGGTCGCCGCGGCGCTCGACGCCGGCGGCGTCGACAACGTCACCGTGCTGGTCGCCGATTGCCGGATTCGCGCCGAAACCTGAACCCTTCTGCAGCGCCGGCTCGAAGCGCTTCGGCTTGCGAAGCGGCGGGACCGGTCGCGCCACGAACGAGGACTGAATGAGCGTCGAGCTGGAGCGTCACGACTGGACGGTCGAGGAGATCCGCCGGATTCACGACCTGCCGCTGCCGGAGCTCGTCTTCCGCGCCCAGACGGTGCATCGCCGGCACCATGACCCCGACCGTGTCCAGATGTGCACGCTGCTGTCGATCAAGACCGGCGGCTGTCCGGAGGACTGCGCCTACTGCCCGCAGAGCGCCCATCACGAGACTGCGGTTGCCCGCCAGAAGCTCCTCGATCTGCCCGCCGTCCTCGCAGCGGCGGCCGCGGCGCGCGCCAACGGCTCGAGCCGTTTCTGCATGGGAGCGGCCTGGCGCGAAGTCCACGACGGGCCGGATTTCGATCGCGTTCTGGAGATGGTGCGCGGCGTGGCGGAGCTCGGGCTGGAGGTTTGCTGCACCCTGGGGATGCTCAGCGCGTCCCAGGCCGAGCGCCTCGCCGATTCCGGCCTCACCGCCTACAACCACAATCTCGACAGCGGGCCCGAGTTCTACGACCGGATCGTGACGACTCGCACCTATGAGGATCGCCTGGCGACGCTCGGCCGAGTGCGCGGCGCCGGAATCACGCTGTGCTGCGGCGGTATCGTCGGCATGGGCGAGTCGGTCGACGACCGGCTCGACATGCTGCGCGTGCTCGCCGAGATGAACCCGCATCCCGAGTCCGTGCCGGTCAACGCCCTGGTCGCCGTCGCCGGCACGCCGCTCGCCGGACGGCCGGTGGTCGACGGCATCGAGATGGCGAGGATGATCGCGAGCGCCCGGATCGTCCTTCCCAGGAGCTTCGTGCGGCTCTCCGCCGGCCGTTCGGAGATGTCGGACGAGACTCAGGCGCTCTGCCTGCTGGCCGGCGCGAACTCGATCTTCACCGGTGAGCAACTCCTGACGACGCCGAACCCGGGAGGAGACGCCGACGCCCGACTGTTTTCGAAACTCGGACTCGAGCCGCTCCCCCTGGCCTCCGGCACCTGAGGCGGAAGAGCCGGTGAGCACTCTCGCAGACTGGCAGGACGGGCTGGCGCGCGGGCTCCGGCGGCTCGACGAGGAGGGGTTGCGCCGCCGCCCGAGCCTCGCCACTGGGATCGATTTCTGTTCGAACGACTATCTCGGATTCGGGCGCGACGGCGACCTCGCGCTCTCCCTCGCGCGGCGGATTCAGGCGGCCGCGACGGAGGCCCCGGAGGCCCTCTTTGCTCCGGCCTCGCGGCTGCTCAGCGGCGACACGGTGCTGCATCGCGAGATCGAGGCGCGGCTCGCCGGATTCAAGGGTACGGAGGCGGCGCTGCTCTTTCCGTCAGGCTACCAGGCGAACCTCGCGCTGCTGACTTCGATCCTCGGTCCCGCCGATCGCGCCCTGTCCGACGAGCTCAATCACGCCAGCCTGATCGACGGACTGAAGCTCTCGGGCTGTCGCCGATGCGTGGTTCCGCATCTCGATCTCGCCGCCTACGAACGCCTCTTGGTTGAACCGTCGCACGGTGGCCGCACCGTCGTCGTCGTCGAGTCGCTTTTCAGCATGGACGGCGACATGGCGCCGCTCGCGGCGCTCGAAGCACTCTGCGCGCGGCACGGCGCCTTGCTGATCGTCGACGACGCCCACGCCACCGGTCTCTACGGCGAAGATCGCGGATCGGGCCTGGTCGAGGCGCACCACCTCGAGCGCCGGGTGGCGGCGAGTGTGACGACCTTCGGCAAGGCGCTCGCGGTACAGGGGGCCTGCATCGCCGGTTCGCGTTCGCTCGTCGACTGGATCGTCAACCGCGCCAGGCCGTTCATCTTCTCGACCGCCGTCTCGCCGGTCCTTTTGCACGCCATCGCCGCGAGCCTCGACCGTCTCGCGGAGGTGCCCGGGCGCCGCGCTCCCGGAGAGGGGGCGGAAGGCGGCGTGCGCGGGCGTGCCGCCCGGTTGCGCCGGCGCCTGGCCGAGCAGGGCCTCGACGCCGGCGCCGGCGACAGCCCGATCGTTCCGGTCGTGCTCGGAAGCAACGCGCGGGCGTTGGCCGTGGCCGAGGCCGTGCGATCGGCGGGTTTCGACGTGCGGGCGGTGCGCCCGCCCACCGTGCCGGCAGGAACGGCCCGCCTGCGCCTGTCGGTGCACGCCGATCACAGCGAGGCCGAGATCGATGGACTGGCGGCGGCGATCGGGCGGGCGATCCGGCAGATGGGCGGGCCAGCAAACGGTCCATTGGGCGACCCACTCGGCGACCAGGTGCCGGCTTGAGCCTCTTCGTCGCCGGCACCGACACGGGGGTGGGGAAGACGGTCGTCTCGGCCCTGCTTCTTTCGCGCTACGCCGCCGAGCTCGAGCTCGCGTACTGGAAGCCGATCGCCAGCGGCGCGGGCGGACCGCAGCCGGAGCGCGATAGCTCGACGATCGCCAGCCTGGTGTCGCGCGCCGGTGTCGAAGTCGAGATCCGGCTCGAGATGCACCTCCTGCGCGATCCGGTTTCACCCCATCTCGCCGCCCGCCGCGAGGGTGTCACCATCGACATCGACGAGATCGCTCGCGCCTGGGCGGACTGGCAGAGCGTCAGTCCCGAGCGCGGCGTCGTCATCGAGGGCGCCGGCGGCGTCATGGTTCCTCTGAACGAAAAGCAGAGGCTCGGCAGAGGGGGGGCAGTCTCGGGCGGCGGTGGCTACGCTGGTTCGCCCTTGGGGTCGGGACGGTCGGCTGGAGGGGAGCTGCTGATCGACCTCATGGCGCTGCTCGAGCTGCCGGTGCTGCTGGTCGCGCGCTCGACGCTGGGAACGATCAACCACACCCTGCTGACGCTCGACGCTCTGCACCGCCGCGGGATTCCGATCGCCGGCGTCGTCTTGAACGGCCCGGCCAACGACGAGAACCGGCAGGCGATCGAGTCCTACGGCGACGTCCAGGTGATCGCCACCGTCGAGCCGTTCGAGCTCACCTCCTCGAGCCTGTGCGCTGCCGCGGCCGCCTTCGACCCGGCCGGCGATCTGCGCCGCCATCTCCAGTATGCCTAGGCCGTAGCCGGGTAGGATGCGGTAAGCGAAGCGCACCGCATCGGTCGCGTGACGTCGGAGGGGAGAGTGGATTCGGAACGCGATCGATGCGTTTCGCTGCGCTCAACGCATCCTACATTTCCCTATTTTCTGGGAGAACGTGACAAGGTTCCAGGGATGTCCTTCGTGAGCCACATTTCGAGCCCAGCGGGCGCCGGCGCCGGCGATCATCGAGCGCGATGAAGGCGCCAGGACCCTCGCCCGACTGGCTCGCCCTGGACCGGGCACACGTCTGGCATCCCTACACCCAGATGCAGACCGCTCCGCCGGCGCTGCCGGTGGTGCGTGCCGAAGGCGTCTGGCTGGAGCTCGCCGACGGCCGGCGCGTTCTCGACGGCATCTCGTCCTGGTGGGTCAATCTCTTCGGCCACAACCATCCCCGACTGAACGCGGCTCTGGCGGCTCAGGCGGCCGCGCTCGAACAGGTGATTTTCGCCGGTTTCACCCACGAGCCCGCCGCGCGCCTGGCCGCCGAGCTCGTCGCTCTCGCCCCTGCCGGCCTCTCGCGGGTCTTCTATTCCGATGACGGCTCGACAGCGGTCGAGGTCGCGATGAAGATGGCGATCCAGCAGTGGCGGCAGCGCGGCGAGGCGCGGCGCCGTATCTTCGTCGGGCTCGACCACGCCTACCACGGTGATACTTTCGGCGCGATGGCCGCGGGCGGCGACCCGGTCTTCCACCGCGGCTTCGCGGACCTGCTGTGCGAGGTCCTGCGGGCGCCGGTGCCGGCCTGCGAGAGCGAAGTGGCCGCGGCGCTCGCGGCGCTCGACGTGCTTCTCGAGCGTGCAGGCGACGAGGTCGCCGCGGTCATCGTCGAGCCGATCGTGCAGGGGGCCGGCGGCATGCGGCTCCATCCCTCCTCTTTCCTGCGCGGCGTACGCGAAGCGACCCGGGCACGCGGACTGCCGCTCATCGCCGACGAGATCTTCACCGGCTTCGGCCGCACGGGGAGGATGTTCGCCTGCGAGCACGCCGGCGTTGCCCCGGATCTGCTCTGTCTTTCGAAGGGGCTCACGGGCGGCTACCTGCCGCTCGCGGCGACGCTCGCCACCGAGGAGATCTACTCCGCCTTCCTCTCGGCCGAGCGCGGGCGCGCCTTCTTCCACGGCCATTCCTACACCGGAAACGCGCTCGCCTGCGCCGTGGCACGCGCCAGTCTCGCTCTCTTCGACGAGACGAACTGCCTCCACCGTGTCGCCGAGCTGCAGCGTCTGTTCTCGCGGCGTCTGGCGGTCATCCAGGCGCTCCCCGGCGTGGCGCGGGTCCGCGGCCTCGGCGCGCTGGCGGTGGTCGAGCTCGAGGCGCCCGCGGCCGACCGCGAGTCCGGCTATCTCGACGCCCGGGGGCCGCGACTCGCGCAGGAGTTCCTCGACCGCGGGGTGCTCCTGCGACCGCTCGGCAACGTGATCTATTTCCTGCCGCCCTACGCGATCACCGACGACGAGTGCCACCTCGTCTTCGATGTCGTGGAGGAGACCCTGCTCGGCTCCCGCCTGCCTGGCTCCCGTAGAATGACCGCGCGATGACCCCGACCTTCTCGATCCGCCTCGCCAAGGAGGACTTCAAGTTCTCCGTCGCGCACTTCACGATCTTCGGACCCGGGCACGCCGAGCCGTTGCACGGCCACAACTACCGCCTCGCTCTCGAAGTGGAGGGCGAGGCCGTCGACGAGCTCGGCCTGCTGGCCGACTGCGCGCGGCTGAAGCGCGCCGCCCGCGCCGCTTGCGCCGCGCTCGACGACCGGCTGCTGCTTCCCGAATCGAGTCCGCATCTGGCCATCGGCAGATCGGGTGGAGAGACCTCCGGCAAGCCAGGCGGCACGATCGCGGTCCGTTTCGCCGAGCGTGAGTATCGCTTCCCGGCGGACGAGGTGCTCCTCCTGCCGCTCGCCAACGTCACGATGGAGCTCCTGGCCCGGTGGGCCTGGGAGCGCCTGGCGAAAGTCGCCAGGGGCGGCGCGGTCCGCAGCCTGATGATCGAGATCGAGGAGACCCCCGGACAGCTCTGTCGCTACCGCGCCGCGCTCGCGGCCCCCCGCCGAGCCGCCGGCTCCTAGTTCTGCCTATCTCTGGATCCGAATCTCCCGACCCCGCCACGAAGCCGCCTTGCCGCGAAAGCGATCGAGCGTCGCGAGCCCAAGGGTTGCAGCGAGCAAGAGAACATCGAGAGGGAAAAAGGCTCCAGTAAAGGGATTGGTGCCGGAGCTCTTGCGAGTCGCTGCGGATGCGGCGGTACCTCCCAGCCAGCAGACCGCCAGGGCCGGAACATCGCGCCGCGCCATGGCGGCGACGAGAAGGGCGAGGGTGGCGAGCGGCAGGGCGATGGCGGCCGCCGCCGCGGCCGGGCGCGCGGCCACGAAGAGGGCGAAGTTCCTTCGCCAGCCGCGAAATGTCGCCCTGGCACCGCTGTACATACGGACAGTCAGGGCGTCTCCAGCGCGGCGAAAGCCGACTTTGAATCCTTGGGCGTGCAGTTGGCGCGCCAGCGCCACATCGTCGAGCGCGTCGCCGGCGATCGCCGCGAAGCCTCCGATCGCCCGCAGGGCTTCGGTCCTGAGCAGGAAGTACTGGCCGTTGGCGATCGGCGTCGGGCCGAGGCCTCTGGCGTAAGGCCGCCAGTCGCCGAGCATCCGGTCGAGCAGCGCGTAGGCCGCCGGGGTGAGCAGGGACTCGCCGAGGCCGTCCGTCGCTTGCCTACCGGAGAGCGATAGGGCGTCGAGGCGATGCTCGGCGGCAGCGGCGTGCGCCCGGGCGAGGAGCTCCGGCTGGTGGCGCGTATCGGCGTCGGTGAGCAGGATCCAGGGGGTGGCGACACCCTCCAGGCCGGTCGAGAGAGCGTTGACCTTGCCGCCCCATCCGGTGGCGAGCGGCCGCGCGCGGAGCGCCGTCAGGCGGGGCTCGCGGCCGGCCAGTCCGGCAAGGATCTCCGGGGTGCGGTCGGTCGATCCGTCGTCGATGATGCGCAGGGCGGGGGCTCCCTGCTGGGCGAGGAGGGTCGCCGCGCACTCGGCCAGGTTCGCCTGCTCGTCGCGCACCGGCAGCAGGACGGTCGTCGCGGGGAGCTCGGCGAGGGGCGGAGGGAGCGGAGGGGCTCGCCGCCGGTCGCGCACCACTCGCAGCGCGAGGACGACCCAGGCCGCCGCGAGCGCCGCGCCGAGGAGCGTGCCCCCGTGGCTCGCGAGGCTCAACCGGCTGGGGGCAGGCGGGCGGCGAGCAGGTCGGCGACTTCAGCGGTCGAGGGGAAGCGCCCGGCCTCCTTCTTCGAGAACAGCAGCTCGCCGTCGAGGGAAACTTCGAAGACGCCGCCGCGGCTCTTGATCAGGGTCGGCTGCAGGCCGAACTGCGCTTCGATGTCAGCCGCCAGACCGGCGGCTCGAGGGGCGTAGTTTCAAACCACGCAATATTCGATGGTGATCGTGGACATTCAGGCTCCTGGACTCGGAATCGGCCGCTCGGCCGGAGGACGGCGGGCGCAGAGGGCGCCGGAGAAGAATCGCGGGTAGTGCTCACGGATGCGGGCCAGATCGGGCACTTCTGCGAGCGCCGCGAAACCGGTCGCGGCCAGCGCCTGGCGCCACTCCTCCGGGGTGAGGAAACCGTGCGAGCTGCGCACGTCCCGGTCGAGCTTCACCTGGGTGAAGCTCGCGAGCTGCTCGAAGATCAGCTCGATCGGAATCGTCTGCCGCGGGAAGAGTCGCTGGCACTCGCCGGCGACGAGCCAGCCGCCCGGGACGAGCAGCGAGCGCAACCAGGCGAGGCTGGCGCCCAGGTCCTGGGCGATGTGCAGGACGTTGACCGCGAAGACGAGGTCGAAGCCCGCTTGCGGAAGACCCTGGGCGGAGGGGTCCTGATCGATGTCGTAGGCCTGGTCGACGAGCGCGAGCCCCGGATAGCGGGCGGCCAGGGCACGGCTCGCGCGCCGCCGCAGCATCGGGTTCGGCTCGGTCAGCCGGTACTCGGCGACCTCGCCGATGCGGCCGCGCTCCCGGAGCTCGTCGAGCAGAGCCTCGGCGGCGCTGCCGGCACCGGCACCGATCTCGAGAATCCGGACCGGACCGCCCGCAGGCAGGCGATTCGCGGCAGCGATCGCCGCCAGCCTGTTGTTCAGGGCGTAGATCGGATTGGCGTTGTGGAAGTACTGGGTCCACAGCTGCATGCTGGCGCCGGTGAAGAGAGCCTGCTCGCCGGTCAGGGCACCTGCCAGGACTCGGGGAAAAGCCTCGCCTGCGGTGTCGAGGATCGCCAGCGTCGGCGCGATGGCCGGGTCGATGGCGAGCCCAAGGGCGCGCAGCTCGCCGAGCTCGGGGGTGGGCAGGGGCCGCCGCAGCCGGTAGGCCGGGCCGGGCTCTTCCGGGGAGCGTTCGAGGTGGCCGGCTTCGGCGAGACGGGCGAGCAGCCAGTCGAGCGCAGGGCTCTCGTCCTCCGGGTAGCTGCGGGAGCGGAGGATCGCCTGCGCCGTCGTCCCTTGTGCGAGGTCCGGCTCGAGCTCGAGCCGCTGCGCGATGGCGATGGCCAGGTCGGAGACGTAGCGTTCGACGAGCTCGCAGGCCTGGTAGAGCCGCTCGGAGAAGAGCTCGCGTGGCACCTCGCCGAGCAGGTCGTCCACCGCGGGGTTGCGCGGCGGGGGGAGGAAGGGCACGAGCACGCGCAGCATTCTATCGCGCGGATTCCGGGTCCGGGCCCTTCCCACGGCGCCGCAGTGGGGTGGCGCTCCGGCACTCGGGATCCAAAGCGGGCTCCTGTTTGAGGCGTGGTCGCCCACTTTGGATCCCGAGCGCCGGAGCGCCCCTGGGGAACGGGAGCTGCGCCGAATCGATTCGGGCCGGCGCGCTGGGTTAGGATCCCGGGGATGAGCGAGAAGAAGCCGCAAGAGAGTGCCGCCGCGACCGCGGACCTCGCCGAGGATGCCCGGGTCGGGCGCATTGCACACCATGTGCGCGGGATGTTGGCCGAGCTCGGTCTCGATCTCACGGACCACAATCTGCGCGACACCGACCGCCGCGTCGCCAAGATGTATCTCGAGATGTTCCGCGGGCTCGAGGAGGGCGCCGAACCCAAGGTCACGACCTTCCCCAACGACGAGCATTACAGCGCGATGGTCATGGAGAAGCAGATCCCGTTCTACTCCATGTGCGCCCATCACCTCGTGCCGTTCTACGGTCACGCCCATCTAGCCTACATCCCGAACGACACCATCCTCGGGCTCTCGAAGTTCGCCCGGATTCTCGAGTTCTACGCCAAGCGGCCGCAGCTTCAGGAGCGGCTGACCGAGCAGGTGGCCAACTACCTCGAGACCCGACTGAAGCCGCAGGGCGTCATGGTCGTCATCGAGGCCCGGCATCTCTGCGTCGAGATGCGCGGCGTCAAGAAGCCGGGAGCGATGACTGTGACCTCGGCGATCCGCGGCACGTTCTACCAGAAGCCGGTCCGGGAGGAGTTCCTCGACCTGCTTCGGCACTGACCCGCGCTCACCGGCTGCCGGAGAGCGATCATCGGGCGCGACGTCGCCACCGTACCAGGACCGACTGAGGCCAGGAGACGAACATGAGCCAGGTACGCGCCCGCTTCGCCGGTAGCGGAATCGCCGTTCCGCCGCGGGTCGTCGACAACACGACCCTGTCGCGGGTCATGGAGACCAACGACGACTGGATCCGGGAGCGCAGCGGGGTCGTCGAGCGGCGCTACGTCGAGTCGGGCGTCGCCTCGTCCGACCTCGGGGCCGAGGCCGCGCGGGCGGCGCTCGCCGACGCGGGGATGGCGGCGGACGAAGTCGACTACATCGTCTGCGCCACGATGACCCCGGACCACTTCTTCCCCGGCTGCGGAACGCTCCTGCAGCAGAAGCTGGGCATCCGGCCGATCCCGGCGCTCGACATCCGCCAACAGTGCGCCGGCTTCGCCTATGGCCTGCAGATGGTGGACGCCCTCATCCGCTCGGGGATCGCCAGGAACGTCCTGCTCGTCGGCACCGATGTGCATACTTCCCTCATGCCGTTCTCCGACCACACCTGGGCGGTCCTCGACGGTCGCGCAGAGGGGCCGCTCGCCGCCGAGGATCTAGCCTGGAACTCGCGTTTCCGGCATCTGCTCGTGCTCTTCGGGGACGGCGCCGGCGCGATGGTCTTCCGGGCGTCGGAGGAGGACGACGGCCGCGGAATTCTCGGCGCGCGGCTCTTCGGCGACGGCAACCACCAGGACATCCTGACAGTGCCCGGTCTGGGCTCTTCCCGGCGGCCGTTCGTCACCGCCGAGCAGATCGCCGCCGGCGAGACCGTCCCGGTGATGGACGGCCGGAAGGTCTTCAAGCTCGCCGTGACACTCATGCCGCAGGCTGCGACCGGCCTCCTCGCGGAGCATGGCTTCACGATCGCCGACCTCGACCTGCTGGTGATGCACCAGGCCAATCTGCGCATCAACGAAGCGGCCCAGAAAGCGCTCGGTCTGCCCGACGCGAAGGTGCACAACAACATTCAGAAATACGGCAACACCACCTCGGCGACGTTGCCGCTGTGCTTCCACGAGGCGCGCATGGCGGGCAAGGCCCCCGAGGGCGCGCTGGTCGGATTCGCCGCCCTCGGCGCCGGGCTGCATTGGGGCGCCGTGCTGCTGCGCGTCTGAGAGCCCCGTCAGGGCCTGCCGAGGCCGCTGCGCCCGAGCTTGAGGAGCTCGCGCTCGATGCTCTCGTAGAGCTCCCGGCTCCGGCGGTCCCACGCCTCGGCGGAGAATTTCCCGGGCGCAGCCGAGAGCTCGACCGCGGTCTCCTGGTCGGAGCGCCGCGCGATCTTGATCCGCACGTCGCTCCACAGCAGGGCCCAGTCGTCGGTCACTTCGACCTTCGGATCCATCGGCGTACCGGCGATCTGCAGGGCATTCAACACCGCCACCAGCAGGGGGCTGTCGGCGCCCTTGTAGGGGCTGCGGTACATGCGGCTCGCCGAGGCGCTGCCGGCGGGCGGTACGAAGGTGTCGCTGGTGAGCAGAACCTGGAACGGCCGGGTCGAGGCGAGCTCGGCGAAGTTGGCGTCGCTCCTCGCGCGCACCCGCGAGCGCTCGTCGAGCTCGATCGCGCGCCCGAGGTTCTGCGCGGCGAAGGCCGAGTAGCCGGCGAGGGCGAAGTTCGTGGCGACCAGATAGTAGGCGTCGGCGGAACGCGCGTTGGCGACGAGGTGGCGTTCGAACTCGCGGCTCGCGGGTTCGAGCTTGCCCTGGAGCAGATAGACCGCGCCGAGATTGATGGCGTTGTCACTCGCCCCGGGGTCGAGTCTTTCGGCCTGGGTGAGCGCGGCGATGGCGTCGTCGTAGCGCTTGTCCGCGATCGCCAGACCAGCGCGGTTCAGCCAGCCCTGGCGAAGCGTCGGATCGAGCTCGAGCGCCCGGTCGAGGTCTTCGCGGCAGAGGTCGAGCTCGCCGCCGATACATCGCGCCGTCGAGCGCAGCAGGAGCGCCGCGGCGTTCTTCGGCTCGCGCTTGAGGAGCGGGGCAAGAAGGGCGAGCGCGCGCTCGCTGTCGCCGGCATCGAGCGCCAGCTGGGCGGCAGAGAGCGGGTCGCCGGCGGACGGCGCTCCGGCGACGGCCTGGCTGGCGAAGACCGGGCTGCCGAACGGCGCGAAGGCCAGCCCGGCGGCACATAGGAGGGGGAGAAGGCGGCGGAAGACCATTCCTGGAATCTATCCGACCGCGCCGGCGCCGCCAATGCGGGACGCCATTAGAATGGAGAAATGAGCCCTGCACTCCCAGCCCCGCCACCGAACGAGATCGCCGCCGCCTTGGGCAAGCGCGTCATCGGGCAGTCCGGCGCGGTGAAGGAGATGGCGATCGCCCTCTCGAAGAAGCTCGCCGGCCTCGGCGTCGGCAATATCCTCATGATCGGCTCGTCGGGGACCGGCAAGACGACCCTGATGCGCGCGGTGGAGAAGTTCCTCGCCGCCGACCCGGCGCTCGCTTCGCGCTCGGCCGTGGTTCGCATTCACGCCAACGTCCTCGGCGAGGAGGCGCAGGCCGGCCGGCCTGGCGAGGCGGTGATGCGCCGCCTGCTGGAGCGCGCCCGCGAGCAGCTGGGCGACGGTGCGGGCACCGCGGCGATCGTCTCCCGCGCCGCTCAAGGCCTCGTCTTCGTCGACGAGGTGGACAAGATCCGCAGCCACGTCGGGGGGACGGTGAACGTTGCCGGCATCCGCGCCCAGGAAGCCCTCCTCACCCTGATCGAGAACGAGGCCGTGCCGGTGGTGCTGCCCGAGTGGCTGGGCGGCGGCGCGACGACGGTCGACTCGTCGGGGCTGCTGTTCGTCTGCGCCGGCGCCTTCGAGGGGCTCTACGACGCGGTCTACGACCGGGTCACGATCGGCGCCGACAAGGGCGCGCTGCAGCCGGTGACGGTCGTCGAGGGCGGCAAGGTGCGCGAGGAGCTCCGTTTCGAGCTCCGCGACTGGCTCCGGAACGAGGACCTCTTCGACTACGGCATGAGCCCGCAGTTCCTGTCGCGCTTCGACGCCGTGGTGATGCTCGAGGATCTGGGCGAGGACGAGCTCCTGAAGATCTTCCTCGAGGGCCCGGACTCGGGCTTCATCCAGACCCGAGCCTTCTTCGAGAGCCGCGGCGTCAAGCTCGCCATCTCCCCCAACGCCGCCCGCGCCATCGCCCAGGCGGCGCGAAGGCAGCCCCGCCTCGGCGCCCGGGCGCTCAAGGAGGTCTTCCGCCGCGTCATCCGCGACTTCGAGTTCGCCCCCGAAAAACACGCCGGCGGCGGCGTCCTCCTCATCGACCAGCCCCAGGTCGCCGCCGCGCTCGGAGAGTGATCTCCGCGTAGCTCGGCCGCCGCGCTTCAATCAGGGTGCGTCGGGAGTGTCGCCTCGCCAGAGCGCGGCGAGATCCCGCGCGCCATGCACGATGGCGAGGACTTCGACGCGGTTCTGCAGAATTCGATAGACGAGCCGGTAGCTGCCGACGAAGACCTCCCGGATCGCGGCGTCGCGCAGCTCCGGGACGATTCAGCCGCGTTCGGCGAAGCGGTCGAGCGAACGAGCGGTATCGCGGGCTTGCGCGAGGAGGGTGGCGGCGTAGTTCGGTGAGTCTTGCGCGATGTAGTCAGCGGCCTGCTCGAGATCGGACCATCCGCGATGCGTCTAATCTACCGATCGGGCCACTTGGCGATCCGGCGCTCGACTTCCTCCTGGCTCAAGAGGCGACCTTCTTCGGCGTCGCGCAAACCCGCTTCGATCTTCTGCACGACGTAGAGGTGGTATTGGATCTGCTCGAGCGAAGCGTCGTCGGGAAGGGCGTCGAGGATTCTCTGCGCTTCCTGCTTGGCGGTGGCGTTCATGACGGGTCGATTCTACCGCCGCAGGACCTCGGCGGCGAAGATCTCCGCCAGGGCGGTCGCGTTCTGGGTGAGGCCTTCGAGGTTCTCCTGCCCCTTGTTCATTATCACCGAGATCACCAGGCCGAACTCGGGCAGGGCGGCGAAGTAGGAGGTGCTGCCGACGGCCGTGCCGTGGTGGCTGAGTATCGAGGTCGTCGGGCTCTCCTTGAAGAGCTTCTCTCTGCTCCAGACGAGAACGGGCTCGAAGAGACGAAAGCCCAGCCAGGCGAGGCCGATCGGAATCGCCCAGAAGAGTATGCGTCGAGGGGAGCTGCGCTTGCGGGTGACGGGCTTCGGGCTGCTCATCGAGGATTCCCCGGGGAGTACGCGTGGAAGGGTGGAGAGGTGGAGGGCTATCGGGCAGCTGGCGAAGAGGGCACTTCCCGCCAGTAGAAGATGTCGTCGACGCGCCGGCCGAAGACGAGCGCGAGACGCATGGCGAGCTCCAGGGACGGCGCGTAGTGCCCGCCCTCCAGGGCGACGATGGTTTGCCGGGTAATACCCGCGGCGCGCGCCAGCGAGTCCTGCGACATCTCGCCGTGCTCGAAGCGCAGTCGCCGCAGGTGATTGGCGATCGGCGTTCCGCTCACGGGGTTGCCCGCAGCGCTCGACGGGCGGCGTCGTACAGCGCAAGCTGCACGGCGCAACGCACGAGCGAGGCGATCATCAGGCAGACAATCAGGACGTGCGCGATCAGCGGTTGCGAGAATGCCGGCAGCTCGAGCTCGGCGCCGAAGCCCAGGACCAGGATTGCGACGCAGAGCTCGGCGATCAGGGTCCCATAGGCGCCACGAGTTGCGCGCGCCGCGAACAGGGTGTCGCGTTCATCGCTGCGCGGCTCCGGGTCGCGCGCGATGCGAAAACTCAGGATGGCGCCGAGGACGAGAGTCCAGGTGTCGACCGCCATGGCGTGCGCGGCCACGCTGTGCAAGGCCATCCCCGGCCCCGCCAGCCAGAGGCTCGCGACCAGCTGGCCGGCGATGAGCGCCGTGGTCGCCAAGCCGTGCCACAGCGCCCGCTCCGGCGAGCCTGGGCCTGCGTCCGCGTCGAGTCTTCGCCAGTGGCTGCGGGCGACAGTTGCGCTCACCAGCATCAGCGCGACACCCAGGTAGCCGGGCCGCACGGGAAGTTCCCCCTGCAACAACGCGAGAGCGCTACCGACGGTCAGCGATACCAGCAGGACCAGCCCAATTCTTCCCATGGAATGTACGGTATACCAGACAGAACGTCCTGTAAAGCCGACATCGCGTGACGCGCAGGCGGTGCGCGGGGTTCTGGCCCAGGCTCAGCGGTCGACGGGGCCGCGGCGCAGAGGGCGGGCGGCGCGTTCGGCGCGGAGGCGCTTGAGCTTGCGTTTGCGCAGGCGGCGGCGCAGGCCGATGGGGAAGAAGACGATGAGGGCGGCGGTGATCGAGACCATGAGGGCCTGGCGGACGATGCCGGCGCGGTCGCCGGTCGCGGCCTGGAGGAGGGCGGCGGAGAAGTAGGTGATGATGGCGATCGGCGGCAGGAGGCCGATCGCCGAGGCGAGGAGGAACTTGGGAAGTTTGACGCCGACGACCGCGGCAGCGGCGTTCACCAGGGTGAACGGCACCGGCAGGAAGCGGATGGCGATGAGCGGCAGGAAGCCGCGCCGGTGGAGGAGCTTTTCGGCCTTCTGGAGCTTGCTGCCGCCGATGCGCTCGACGAACTCGCGGCCGAGGAGCCTCGCGAGCAGAAAGCCGGTCAGCGAGGAGAGAAAGATCCCCACCCAGTTCCACAGCGTGCCCCAGAGGGCGCCGAAGATCGCCGCACCGGCGACGATGAAGGGCGTCGCGGGCAGGCCGAGCGAGCCGAGCACGATGATGGTCCCGACGAGGGCGAGCGGTGCCCACCACAGCCCGCGGACCTGGTCGAGATAGCCCTCGATCCTCTCGAGCTTCAGATACTCGGCTAGCGGGGTATAGCGGGCGGCGAGGAAGCCACCGACGACGAGGACGAGCAGGATGCCGAACTTGACCGCCGGGCCGCGCAGCGAGCGCGGCGCCTCGGGGACGATCTTCACCGCACTCCAGGCGCCGCGGGTTGGTCGAAACCCAGGAACTCGCGCATGTGCGCGGTGAGGATCTCCTGCGAGGTCGGCTCCATGAAGTTCAACTTGAGCTCGTTGATGACCATCACTTCGGCGCGCTTCCACTCGTCCCAGCACGGCGGGCAGACCCGGCGCTGGATCTCCTCGCCGAGAGCGCCGCGAAACGGCGGGCGCGAGAGCCCGGCGGGCCGGGTGGAGCAGCGCGGACACAGTTGCGGGACGGACTGGGGCGTCTTCTCCATCGCGGTCTCCGGAAGGGCGAAAGGGCGAAAGCGGTCTACGCCGTCACCGGCAGGATCGACCGGAAATAGTCGATCGTGCGACCGAGGCCGAGATCGAGCTCGACCTTGGGCTCCCAGCCCAGAATCCGCCGGGCCTTGGTGATGTCGGGCTGCCGGGTCTTGGGATCGTCTTCCGGCAGCGGGCGGAAGTCGATCGGCGAGGCCGAGCCGACGAGCGCGCGGATCCGTTCGGCAAACTGCAGGATCGTCATCTCGTGCGGGTTGCCGATGTTGGTCGGCAGGACTTCGTCCGACATGAGGAGGCGGAAGATGCCCTCGATGAGGTCGTCGACGTAGCAGAACGAACGCGTCTGGCTGCCGTCGCCGAAGACCGTGAGCGGCTCGCCGAGAAGCGACTGCTGGATGAATGCCGGGACGACCCGTCCGTCACGCGGGCGCATGCGCGGGCCGTAGGTGTTGAAGATCCGTACGATGCGGGTCTCGAGACCGTGGTAGCGGTGGTAGGCCATGGTCATCGCCTCGGCGAAGCGCTTGGCCTCGTCGTAGACGCCGCGCGGGCCGACCGGGTTGACGTTTCCCCAGTAGGTCTCGGGCTGCGGATGGACCAGCGGATCGCCGTAGGTCTCCGAAGTGGAGGCGAGCAGGTAGCGCGCCCCTTTCGCCTTGGCGAGTCCGAGCGAGTTGTGCGTGCCGAGAGAGCCGACCTTGAGCGTCTGGATCGGCAGCTCGAGGTAGTCGATCGGCGAGGCCGGCGAGGCGAAGTGCAGCACGTAGTCGATCGGCCCCGCGATCTCGAACGGATTCGAGACGTCCTTCTGGACGAGCTCGAAATCGCTGCGCGGGAGCAGGTGGGCGACGTTTTCGCGCTTGCCGGTGATCAGGTTGTCGACCGCGACGACCGACATCCCCTCCGCGAGGAGGCGCTCGCAGAGGTGGGATCCGAGGAATCCGGCGCCGCCGGTGACCAGCGCTCGCTTCATGCTCCGGTCCCGCTTCCCGACGAGGGGCGGCCGACGGAGTGGTAGGCGAAGCCCTCGGCGGCGACCCGATCCGGCTGATAGAGATTGCGCAGATCGACCATGAGCGGCGCCGCGAGCCGCGACTTGAGCTCGGTGAAGTCGAGAGCGCGGAACTGATTCCACTCGGTCGCGATGACGATCCCGTCGGCGCCCTGGGCGGCTTCGTAGGCGTCGCGACAGAAGGTGACCGGCGGCAGGAGCGGCTTCGCCGCGGTCATCGCCGCGGGGTCGAAGGCGCGGATCTTCGCGCCGCGTTCGATGAGGCCCTCGATGACCGGGATCGCGGGCGACTCGCGCATGTCGTCGGTGTCGCCCTTGAAGGCCAGGCCGAGCACGGCGACGGTCTTGCCGGCGAGGCTCCCGAACGCCTGCTCGATCTTGCCGATCATGCGGCGCTTGACGCGCTCGTTGGCCGACAGCACTCCTTCGATGATCTCGAAGCGCAGGCCATGCTCCTCGGCGATCTGCGCCACCGCCCGGGTGTCCTTCGGGAAGCAGGAGCCGCCGTAGCCGGGACCCGGATGCAGGAACTTCGGCCCGATCCGGTGGTCGAGGCCCATGCCACGGGCGACGACGTCGACCTCGGCGCCCACCGCCTCGCAGATCTCCGCGACCTCGTTGATGAAGGTGATCTTGGTGGCCAGGAAGCCGTTGGAGGCGTACTTGATCATCTCGGCCGATTCGACGTTGGCGACCACGAACGGCACGCCGGCGGCCTTCAACGGGGCGTAGATGTCGAGCATGACCTCGATGGCACGCTGGGTGCGCGCGCCGATGACCACGCGGTCGGGCCGCAGAAAGTCCTCGATCGCCGAGCCTTCACGCAGGAACTCGGGGTTCGAGACGACGGCGAACTCCTGCTTGCCGCCCGAGTGCTCGCGCACCGCCTTCTCGACCATCTGCCCGGTGCCCACCGGCACGGTCGACTTGGTGACGATGACCTTGTAGCCGTTCAGGTTGTCGCCGATCGACTCCGCGACCTGGCGGACGAAGGAGAGGTCGGCGCGCCCGTCGGGCAGTGGCGGCGTGCCCACGGCGATGAAGACCGCGCGCGCCTCGCGGATCGCCGGCGCGAGGTCGGTGGTGAACTTGAGCCGGCCGGCGCGGACGTTCTTTTCGACGACCTCTTCGAGCCCGGGCTCGTAGATCGGAATCTCGCCGCGCAGGAGCGCCTCGATCTTGGCTGCATCCTTGTCCACGCCGGTGACGGTCATTCCGAAGTCGGCGAGGCAGGCTCCCGTCACCAGGCCGACGTATCCACTTCCGACGACACAGATTTTCATGAGGCTCCCTTCAGGTTCTAGCGTCTGGAGCTCGAGTCGACTCAGGAGGTCCGGGCTCGACCGGGGCGGCGGGCGATCCCTGCGGGCGAATCCCCAGCCGCGGCCCCTGCTTCGAGCTCGAACAGTCTATCGCGGCGGAGGCGGGAGCCGGTAGCTGCCTTCTGTCCCACCGGAGGGCTCTTTGGCGTTTCCATCAGCAGGCCGGATCTGCCCGCGAAAGGATCGTCCATGCACCGAAATCCCACCCGGAAGCGTGTTGCCTGTCTGCCCCTGCTCGTCGCTTCTGTGCTGCTCGCCGCGCAGCCGCCCGGACCTGTGCAAGCGGCCGAGCCGGCGGAGACTCGCCAGGCAGAGGGCACGGTTTCCAGCCGGAGCTGGGAGTGGCAGGCCTTCGGGGCCTACGCCTTCCCCGCGGAGGTCGGCATCGACGACGAGCCCGGGATCAAAGTCGCGATCTCGAACAGCGGCTTCGCCACCACCGTTCTCGATCGCGACTTCGACCGCGAGCACATGATCAACACCTTCTTGCGCGACGACGAGACGCTGGTCGCCTACTTCCACTTCTCGAAGAGCGGTGCCTACGAGGGCCTCTCCTACTATTTCAGCTCCGGCGACGGCTGCGGCTTCTGCTACGACAGCAAAGTCCAGTCGACCGTCAAAGTGGAGAAGGGGCGGATCCACGGCAGCCTGAAACGCGTCAGCGAACCCGACGACATCCAGTTCGACCTCGCGTTCGACGTGCCGGTGGCCCCGGCCGACTATGGCGATCCCCTGCCGGCGGGCGGGGGCGAGCCCGGAAAGGCCTACGCCGCGCTCCACACCGCCCTCTTGGCCTGGGACTATGCGGGAGCGCGGCCGTACTTCACCGAGAAGGTCCAGGCGGACTACGCCGAGAAATCCGAGGCGATCGTGCAGTCGTTCCGCAAGGACCATCCCGACACGAGCTTCAGGATCGTGCGCGGCTACGGGCGCGGCGATCGCGCCCTGCTCCTGGTCGAGGGTGAGACCTCCTGGGCGAAGGTCAAGACCGAGGTGCAGATGCTCCGCGAGAAAGGCTCGTGGCGTCTCGAATCCGAGGTGCTCCAGGTCCGCCTGGGAGAGGACTGACCGCGGGCCTCAGGGCGCGCCGGCCGCCGGCCGGCTGCGGTACCAGGCGGCGACGCGGCGCAGACCCTCGCGGATCGGCACCTTGGGCGAGTACCCCAGCATCCGGGCGGCCTTCGAGACGTCGGCGAAGGTGATCGGGACGTCGCCGGGCTGATCGGGGAGCATTTCGACGCGGGCGGGGACCTCGAGAGCCTCGGCAATCCAGTGCACGAGGTCGATGAGCGTCGTCGTCTGTGAGCCGCCGAGGTTGAAGATCTCGAAGCCCGGGGCGAGGTCGAGCGCCGCGAGGACCCCGTCCACGATGTCATCGATGTAGGTGTAGTCGCGCCGTGTCTGGCCGGTGCCGTAGAGCGGGACGGCCTTGCCGCGCGCCAGGAGGTCGGTGAACTTGGCGATCGCCATCTCGGGCCGCTGGGACGGACCGTAGACGGTGAAGAAGCGCAGGCACGAGGTCCGCAGTCCATAGAGGTGGTGGTAGTTGAAGCACAGGAGCTCGCCGGCCCGCTTGGTCGTGGCGTAGGGCGAGATCGGCTGATCGACGGCGTCGTCCTCGGCGAACGGGACTTTCTTGTTGATGCCGTAGACCGAGGAGGAGGAGGCGAAGACGAAGTTCGCCGGCCCGTGGTGGCGCGCCGCCTCGAGCAGCCGCAGCGTCCCGATGCAGTTGACCTCCTCGTAGAGAATCGGCTCGGCCAGACTCGGCCGGACACCGGCCCGCGCGGCGAGGTGGATCACGGCGTCGAAGCGCCCGTCGGCGAACAGGCGGTCGACCAGCGCCGCGTCGCGAATGTCGCCTTCGACCAGCCGCCAGTCGTCGCGCCCGGCGAACTCGGCGGCGTTGGCGCGCTTCAGGGACGGGTCGTAGAAGTCGTTGAAGTCGTCGAGCACGGTCACGCGGTCGCCACGGCCCAAGAGCTTGCGGGTGACGTGAGTGCCGATGAATCCGGCGCCGCCGGTGACGAGGATGTGGTGACGCATACGTTCCTTTCGAAGCCTATCGCAGCTCGAAGTGCGGCTGCGGGAGGTGCGCTCAGGGGTTCTTCGCCGGTGGCGGTGGCTCCGGCTCCGCTGGCTGTGCAGAGTCGAGCTGCTTTTCGAGGCGCACCTCGACGCCCTTCTTCTGGCGGTTGCGAATCAGGCGCCGGAGAATGGCCGACTCGTCGATCCCGGTGACGATGTCTTTCACCGCCTGGTAGATCGCCGGATCGTTGATCAGCTGCGCCGCCGAGCCCGTGCCGTGGTCGAGCTTCCCGGCCACCCGGTTCAGGTTCTCGAGCAGCGACTGGAGCTCGGACGAGAGCTTGTCGCCGTAGGCCTCGTCGCCCAGGAGCTTGGGCAGCAGCGCACGCTCCTCCTGGAGCGAGAGGGAGGCCGCTTCGAGGTTCGCGGCCGTGCGCTCGATGCTCGCGATCGACCGTTCCAGCCGTTCTCTCTGCTGCTCGTCCGAGAGCAGCATGCCGATCGTGCCGCCGCCGGACTCGGTTTTGGCGAGCAGGGAATCGAGCCGGTCGACGGTGCCTTCGAGCTTCTCGCCCATGGCCCTGTCGTTGAGCAGCCGGGGAATCGGGCCGTCGCCGGCGCGCAGATCGTCGAACAGGCCGCGGATCGAATCGAGGGTCGTCATCAGCTCACTGGTGACCTTGCGGTTGGGATCGACGTCCCGGGTGAGCTCGCCGAGGATCCCTTCGCCGCGCTCCATGCGTCCCAGGATGACGGTCAGTTGCTCGGTGATCCGGGTGACGTTGTTCACCAGATCCTCGCCGGAGGCGCGCAGCCGATCGACGTCGGCCACCGGTGCGTTGCCGATGGTGCCGCCCTCGGGGATCTCGGGGAACTTCGGCGAACCCGAGGAGATCTCGATGTACTTGTCGCCGAGCAGCCCGAGCGTGCGGATCCGTGCCATCGAGTCCTCGCGGATCCGGGCCGCGAAGCGGGCCTCGACGCGAATGCCGACGACGATCTGGTTCTGCTCGACCTCTTCGGAGAGGTCGATCGCGGAGACCGAGCCGACGCCGACACCGTCGAGCTGCACGTCGCTCCCGGCCGAGAGCCCCGGCACCGAGTCGAAGCGGATCGAGTATTCGTTCTTCCGCGAGAACAGATTGCGGCGCTCGCCGACGAGAAAGATCGCCGCCATGCCGAGGGCGAGCGCGACCAGCAACAGGAGTCCGACCTTACGGGCGGACGACGGGTGGGTAGACATCGGCGTCTTCCTCTCTGCCGGCCAGGAAGGCGGCCAGCAAGGGGTCGGTGGTGGCGGCCGCTTCGGCGAGAGTGCCCTGGAACCGGAAGCGGCCCTCGTCGAGAAAGGCGATCCGGTCGGCGACACTGTGCGCGAGAGCGAGGTCGTGCGTCACGACGATCACGGTCGTCTTCAGGCGTTCTCGGGTCTCGCGGATGAGGCGTGCGATCGAGGCTCCGGTCATGGGGTCTAGCCCGGTCGTCGGCTCGTCGAAGAGCAGCGTCTCGGGCTCGAGCGCCAGGGCGCGAGCGAGAGCGACCCGCTTCTTCATGCCGCCCGAGAGATCGGAGGGAAGTTTCGCTTCGATCCCCGGCAGGCGGACGAGGTCGAGGAGCTCGGCGACGCGCCGCGCCAGAGCCGGCTCGTCGGTCGCGCGATGCTCGCGCAGTGGGAAGGCGAGGTTGTCGAAGACGTTCATCGAGTCGAACAGGGCGCCGCTCTGGAAGAGCATCGCGACCCGCCGGCGGACCGGCAGGAGGTCGCTCTCCGAGAGGCCCACGAGCTCGCGGCCGTCGTACCGGATCGATCCCCCGTCCGGCGGGTCGAGACCGATGAGCAGCCGCAGCGTCACGCTCTTGCCCGAACCGGAGCGGCCGAGAATGACCAGGCACTCGCCGCGCGCGACGTCGAAGTCGAGGCCGGCGAGAACAGCGCGCGCGCCGTAGCTCTTGCGCAGGTCGCGAATCTCGAACAGGGCGGCTGGCTGGGGCATCGGTCGGGGCCGCGGGTCAGAGGAAGGAGAAGAACTTGGTGAGGAAGAAGTCCGAGACCAGGATCAGGATGGACGCCAGAACGACCGTATTCGTCGTCGCTCGTCCCACGCCGTCGGCTCCTCCCTTGGCGGTCAGGCCGTTGTGGCAGGCGACGATGGTGATGAAGAAGGCGAAGAAGAACGACTTCCCGAGGCCGCTGGCGAAGTCGTTGAGGGTGAGGGCCTGAAGCACGTCGTTCCAGTAGAAAGAGGCGGTGAGCTGCAGCTGAAGGACCGCGATCACCAGGCCGCCGAGGACTCCGAGCACGTCGCCGATCAGGGTCAGCGCCGGCAGCATGACGAGCGTGGCCGCGAGCTTCGGAACGACGAGCTTGCGCACCGGGTCGGCCGCCATGGCGCGCATGGCGTCGACCTGCTCGGTCACTTTCATCGTGCCGATCTCGGCGGTCATGCCGGAGCCGATCCGCCCGCCGACGATGAGGGCTACCAGCACGGGCACCAGCTCGCGCACGGTCGATTTCGAGACCACCGTGCCGATGTAGTACTTGACCCCCAGGCCGGGAAGGGCGAGCGCCGTCTGCAGGGCCAGCACCATGCCGGTGAAGATCGTGGTGATGGCGGCGACCCCGAGGGAGCGCACGCCGATCTGCTCCATCTGCGCCAGCCAGGCCGCGCGCTCCCAGGGCGGGGTGACCAGGGCGCGCAGCGACCGCGCCGCGAGATAGGCGAGGTCGCCGGCCCCTTCGGCAATTCTGCTGCCCGTTGCGCCGGCGCTGCGCCCGAGGCTCTCGAGGCCCTTCGAGAGGGGACTCATGGTGGGCTCGTCACCGGGCGCCCGGGTCGGACGGCGCCGTGGCAGGCAGCGCCCGCGCGAAGGCGAGGTGGGCGAGCCCGAAGGCCAGGTCGCCTGAAGCGATGCCGTAGAGGCTCCCGAGGTCGGGCCGGCCGACCGCGGCGGCGGCGATGACCACGGCGCCCAGCAGACGAATGGCGATCGCCAGCCGGACGAAATCGGGATGGCGGCCGGGATTGCGGGCGAGGAGGACGTAGAAGCCCGCCAGGCTGAGCAGGAAGACGGCGATGAGCCAGAGGTAGAATCGCTCGCCGGGCAGCGGCAGGCGGAATGTGCCGCTGATCTCTGCCGGAAAAGCGACGAGCAGCAGGGCGAAGACGGCGTCGTATGCCGCGCCGGCCCGAAGAGACCAGGAAAGCGCCGATGGCGAGGGCCTCCGCGGGGGCATGAGCATCAATTCTAACAGGCAGTTGCGAGAGAGCCGGGTGAGATCTGTGAGTGGAGTGACCCGCGATACCCCTGCGACGCCCGACCGCTCCCGTGATGATGCCGGGAAGGGTGTGGGCGGCGCCCATGCGCTCCCGGTTCTCGAGCGGCCGTCGGCGCTGCGGATCCTGGTGGCGACGATCACGGGGAACCTCTATCTGCTCTTCGGCACGGCCTTTTTCTCGATCGTATCGATCCTCGTGGCGCCGATTCCGCCGCGCGGCAACTGGACGAATCGCGCCGCGCGCCTGTGGGCGCGGGGTCTCCTCTGGTCGAGCTGGATCCGGCTCGAGGTCCGGAGCCCGGAGACCGGCCCCGGGCAGGCGGGCGATTCTTCCGCCGGCGACCGCTTCGTCATCATGGCGAACCACCAGAGCCTGTTCGACATCCCGGCCCTGCTGGCGGCGATTCCGGGCCAGAGCCGCTTCATCGCCAAGCGCAGCCTCTTCAAGATTCCGATCTTCGGCTGGGCGATGGCCGCCGGGGGGTTCATCCCGGTCGACCGCAAGGATCGCTCGACGGCGAAGGACAGCTTCGGTTCGGCGCTCGACAAGCTGGCGCGCGGCGCGTCGATCGTGGTCTTTCCGGAGGAGGTCCGGTCGCTCGGCGGCAAGGTCCTGCCTTTCCGGCGCGGCGGGTTCCTGATGGCGTTGAAGAGCGGGCTGCCGGTCGTGCCGGTGGGCCTCCACGGCACCCTGGCCGTGCAGTCGCGGCACAGCTTCCTGATCCGGCCGCAGACCGTCACGGTGCAGTTCGGCG
>JAGPDF010000025.1 GCA_018057705.1 Thermoanaerobaculia bacterium
CTCTTTACTGAGCTTTTCCGGCCAGGTGGACGCCGGAAGGGTTTCGCCCGAGCTCCTTCCAGCGGCGAGGAGGAGGAGAAGAGCGAGGAGGGGAGCCGCCCGGTTCGCGCGCATGTCGGGTCGCGGGGTGGAGGGCTCCCCGGGGCCCGCCTCAGACCCGCCGCAGGTACTTGTTCTCGCGGGTGTCGATCTCGATCTTGGCGCCGGATTCGACGAAGGGCGGGATCTGGACGACCAGTCCGGTCTGCATCTTGGCGGGTTTGTAGCTGGACGAGGCCGTTGCGCCCTTCATCCCGGGCTCGGTGTCGACGATTTCGAGGATGACCGTGTTGGGGAGCTCGACGCCGACCGGCATTCCCTCGTAGAAGTCGACCTTGATCACGCTGTTGGGCAGGATGTAGAGCAAGGTGTCGCCGAGCGCGTCGTTCGAGAGGGTGACCTGCTCGTAGTTCTCCTGGCTCATGAAGTGGTGCATGTCGCCGTCGGAGTAGAGGTATTCCATCGGAATCGTGTCGAGGATGGCGCGCTCGACCGATTCGGTCGAGGCGAAGCGATGCTCGAAGCTGTTGCCGTTCTTCAAGTTCCTCATCCGCACCTGGACGAAGGCCCGGAGGTTCCCGGGCGTGCGGTGGGTGACCGACATGATGGAGCAGACTTCGTTGTTGTGCAGCACGCACATTCCGGCGCGCAAGGCGTTGGCCTGCATCAGGCGTACTCCTCAGGTAAGAGTGGGATCAAGCTTCATGTTCCTCGTGCATCTTCTTTCGCGCGTCGGCGACGATCTTGTCCTGCACGAGGCGAGGAACCTCCTCGTAATGCGAGTACTCCATGATGAAGCTGGAGCGCCCCTGCGTCATCGCCCGGAGTGCCGGCGCGTAGTTCAACATCTCCGCCATCGGAACCTGCGCCTGCACGATCTGCGCGCCGTTCCTGACGTCCATTCCCTGCGGGCGGCCACGGCGATGGGAGAGGTCGCTCATGATGTCGCCCATGAACTCCTCGCTGGTGTGGATCTCCACCTTCATCACCGGCTCGAGCAGCGTCGCCCCGGCGCGCTCCATGGCGTCCTTGTAGGCGAGCGAGCCGGCGATCTTGAAGGCGAGCTCGGAGGAGTCGACGTCGTGGTACTGGCCGTCGAGCAGGCGGACCCGGAAGTCGACCATCGGGTAGCCGGCGAGGAAGCCGCGCAGCCGGGCCTCCTGGATCCCCTTCTCGACCGCCGGGCGGTAGTTCTGGGGAATCGAGCCGCCGAAGATCTCGTCCTTGAACTCGAACTCCTCGCCGCGCGGCAGCGGTTCGATCTTGATCCGGCAGTCGGCGAACTGGCCGCGGCCGCCGCTCTGCTTCTTGTGGCGCCCGTGCCCCTCCGCCGGCTTCTGGATCGTTTCGCGATAGGGGACTTTCGGCGGATGCAGGATGACCTCGACGTTCGAACGCCGCTTCATCCGGGCGAGCGCGATCTCGACGTGCAACTGGCCGCTGCCGGAGAGCAGGAATTCGTGGGTCTGCGGATCCCGCCCGGCGCGCAGGCTCGGATCCTCTTCGATCAGCCGGTGGAGCGCGTCGCCGATCTTTTCGTCGTCGCCCTTCGACTTGGGCTCGACGGCGAACGACATCGCCGGCTCGGGGAGCTGGATCCACTCGGCCGCGAGGGCCTGCTCCTTGGCGGCGAGGGTGTCGCCCGAAGTGGCGAGTCGCAGCTTCGGAACGCCGCCGATGTCGCCGGCCATGAGCTTCGGGGTCGCGGTGCCCTGCTTGCCCTGGAGGTGCACGAGTCCGTGCGCCTTCTCGTTCTCCTCGGCCCGCACGTTCCAGAGTTGAGCGTCGTTGTGCAGGGTGCCGGAGAGCACGCGCAGGATCGACAGTCGTCCGGTGAACGGGTCGTTCAGCGTCTTGAAGACGATGGCGACGACAGGTTTCGCGGGATCGGCTTCGAGCATCGTCGTCTTGCCGTCGAGGCTCTTCGCCGGATAGGGATGATCGACGGGCGAGGGAGCGAAGTCGACCAGAAAGTCGAGCAGGGTGGAGCAGCCGACGAGATGGAGAGAGGAGCCGAGCGTGACCGGAAAGAGCTTGCGGCTGAGAATGGCGCTCTTCAGGCCGGCCTCGAGATCCGCGGCATCGAGATTGCCCTCCTCGAAGAACTTCTCGAGCAGGTGCTCGTCGGCCTCGGCAACGGCCTCGACGAGACGAATGCGCGCCTCCGCGGCCTCGGTGGCGAGGTCGGCGGGGATCGCCTCCTCTTTGGCTTTGCCGCTGCCGTCCCGGTCGAACCGGAAGGCCTTCTGCCGGACGAGGTCGATCACTCCAGTGAAGTCCTTCTCGGTCCCGATCGGCAACTGCACCGGCAGCACCTGTCGCCCGAAGGTCTTCTGCAGACTCTCGAGACAGCGGCCGAGGTCCGCCCGTTCGCGGTCCATCTTGTTGCAGTGCAGGATGACCGGCAGTCCGAGATCGTCAGCGGCCTCCCAGACCTTCTCGGTGTTGACCTCGGCACCGGCGACGGCGCTGACGCAGAGCAGGGCGGCGTCGGCGACCCGCAGCGCGGCGCGCGTCTCGGAGAAGAAGATGCCGTAGCCGGGGGAGTCGAGCAGATTGACCTTGTGCTGTTTCCAGGGCAGGTGGCAGACGCCGAGGCCGATGGAGATGCCGCGCTCCCCCTCTTCGGGGTCGAAGTCGGTGACCGTGTTGCCGTCTTCGATCTTCAGGAATCGAGGGACCGCGCCGGCGGTGAACAGAAGGGCGCTGGCCAGAGTGGTCTTCCCGGTGTCGTTGTGACCGGTGATCGCGATGTTCCGGATCCTGCCTGGACTGTCGACCTGCATCGGGCGAAATCTCCTTTCGAGTCGCTTCGAACGGCCTCTGCACCATATCAAAGCGGACGGCGAAAACCGGCATTTCCCGGTCCTTTCCCGCCCGCCGGCACCGGTATTTCCCGGCACCGTGACTCTTTCGATTGACCGTCCCGTGCCGCGCGCCTAGAATGCTTTCTCCCGTTCCGCGGGGTCAATCCGGATGACAACCAACGCGCCGCAGAAACTAGGTCGCTACGAGATCCTCGAGGAGATCGGCAAGGGCGCCATGGGGGTTGTTTACCTGGCGCGGGACCCGCTCATCGGCCGCCAGGTCGCCTTGAAGACCTTCCGCGTCGGATTCTCGGCGAAGGATCAGGAGCTCGCGCAGTTCCGCAGCCGCTTCGTGCGCGAGGCGCAGAGCGCCGGAATTCTCTCCCACCCCAATATCGTCACGATTCATGACGTCGTGGACGAGGGCGGCGAGGGCACGTGCTTCATCGCGATGGAGTTCGTGAAGGGCACGAACCTGAAGCAGCTGATGCAGCGCCCCGAGACTTTCGGCTACGACCGTCTCATCGACATCCTGTCGCAGATCGCGGAGGGCCTCGACTACGCGCACTCCCGCGGCGTCGTCCACCGCGACATCAAGCCGGCGAACATCCTCATCGCCCAGGACGGCAAGGTCAAGATCACGGACTTCGGCATTGCCCGGCTCGACACTTCGAACCTGACGATGGAAGGCCAGCTCCTGGGCACTCCGAACTACATGGCACCGGAGCAGATCCAGGGCAAGGAGGTCGATCACCGCGCCGACATCTTCTCGCTCGGCGTCGTCTTCTACGAGATGCTGACCCGGAAGAAGCCGTTTCAGGGCGAGAACCTGACCGCGGTGACCCACAAGATCGTCTACGAGCCGTTCACCCCCGCAGAAGAGATCATCAAGGACCTGCCGCCCGGGCTCACCGCGATCATGACGCGCTGCCTGGAGAAGGACCCGAACCGGCGCTATCCGAGGGCCGCCGAGATCGCCGCCGAGCTGCGGCGCAGCGGTACCCGGCTCTCCGCCGAGCCGGACGACGAGGATGACGACACTTCGGCCACCCAGGAGGTCCCGGAAGAGACGCCCGAGAGCACCGCAGCGCGGACGGTGGACGCCGCGCCGAAGGCCGCCGCCCTTGAGCCGCTCCCTCAGCGGGCTGCGGCGACGCCAGTGGCCGAGACGGCGAAGATGGTGGATATGGCCGAGCTCGCGGCGGTGGCGGACAGGGCAGCAGTAGCCGAGATGGCTGCGGTGGCCGAGATGGCCGCGACGACTGCAATGCCGCGGTGGCCGGCGCCGGCCGCGCCCTCCACGCCACCGAGTCCGCCGACCCCGCCGGCGCTTTCGACCTCTCCGACCCCTCCGACCCCTCCGATTGCCGGCGTCCCCTCGCCCCCCGCGGGTTCTCCCGCCGGCGCGACGCCGCCACCCGAGGCACCGCTGCGCCTGCGCTCGCAGCGCCGGGTGCAGTACGTTCTCCTCGGGCTGGCCGCTGCCACCGTGGTGACACTTCTCGCCCTCTGGGCCACAGGCAGGACCGACTCGCAGCCCCCGCCGCCGGCCGGGCCGACCGCAGAGGAGCGCCGCCAGCTCGATCTCGCGGCGGCACTCGTCGATGCCCGGCAACGGCTCGACAGCGGCGACCTTCAGGGGGCCCTGGCCGCGCTGGCGCTCGCCCAGCAGGCCGATCCAGCAAGCGCTGCAGCGCGCGACATGCGCGCCGAGATCGAGCGCGTCTCGCTCGACCTCTCTTCGGCGGCCGAGCGCGAGCAGCGCGTCTCGGAAGGGCTGATATCGGCGCGGGAGGAGTACGCCAAACGGCGCTACGAAGCGGCGATCGCGGCGGCGCAGGGCGTGCTGGCCCTGGTGCCCGAGCACCCCGAAGCGGTCAAGCTGGCCGCCGACTCCGAGAGCGCGCTGGCGCGCCAGAAGGAGCGCGAGCGCGCGCAGAAGTCGGCCCGGGAGGCGGCGCAGGTCGCGGCGGCGAGCGCGCCAGCGCCGGTGGCGATTCCCCAGACCACGGCGCAGCCCGAGGCTCCGGCCCCCGTTCCGGCCGATGCCACCGTCGAGATCGACTTCTACTCCGAGCTCTCGGAAGGCGTCCTCACGGTCTATTCCGGCGAGCGCCAGATCCTCCGCGAGCCGTTCAAGTTCGTCAAGAAGACCGGTTTCCTGAGCAAGGAGAAGATTCCGGGCGCTCTGGGCGCCCAGCGGACGCTGCCGGCAGGCGCAGCGGCGCTGCGGGTCTATGTCACGCTGCCCGGGAAGCCGACGAAAGCGATCGTGGTCGAGGGCAACCTCGTCGGCGGTACGACGCGCCGGCTGGTCATTCGCGTCGATGGCGACGCGCGCGTCACTGCCGGGCTGGAGTAGCGCGCTCCGCGATCTTCGAGAGGCGCGAGGCCGATCCTGGGCTCGGACTGCCCGCGGCTTCAGGCGATCGCCTGAGGCGAACTCCACAGCTCGGGCTCACCCAGCTCCCGCAGCTCGCGCCGGAGCTCCTCTGCCGGTCCCACCGCCACGATCAGCGCGCTCTCGGGGAAGAGGTACGTTTCGGCGAGGCGGGCGAGATCCTCCGGCTGCAGGCGCGCCACTTCCGCGAGGTAGCGCGCTGGAGTGTCGAGAGGCAGGTCGTAGAGCGCGATCTCGTCCAGACGGGCGGCGAGCCCCTCCACGGTTTGCAGGCCGTAAGGAAAGACCCCGAGCAGGTAGTTGCGGGTGGCTTCGAGCTCTGCTGCCGGCACGGGTTCGCTGCGCAGGCGCACGAGCTCGCCCAGAACCTCGGCGGTCGCGCGCCCGGTGGCCGAGGTCGTGACGGCCGTCGAGACCACGAACGGACCGCGGCTCTTGCGATCGACGAAGCGGCTGGACGCGCCGTAGGTGAAACCGTGCCGTTCGCGAAGATTGAGGTTGATCCGGCTGGTGAACTTGCCACCCAGGAGCGTGTTCAGAACGCCCAGGCCGACCCGGTCCGGGTGGCGGCGGGGGACGCCGGCGTGGCCGATGCGCAGTTCGGTCTGTTCGGCGCCGGGCCGGTCGACGATGACGATGCGCTGGCTGCCGGACGATGCCGCGAGTGCGCCGGGTCCGGACATTGCGGCCGCTGCCGGGCTGCCGATCGGCGCGCCGCCGGCGGGAAACGCCGCCGCGATCGCCGCCGCCAGCCGGCGAGGGTCGATATCGCCGGCGACGACCAGGGAGCCCCGGTCGAGGCGATAGTGCTGGCGATGAAAGTCGAGCAGCTCTTCGCGGCGGAGCGCTTGGAGCGCCGCAGGAGTCCCGGCCAGCGGATGGGCAAAGACCGTCCCGGCGTGAAGGTGGAACGCGAAGGCCTCGTCGGCGAGCGCAGCCGGCTGGTCCGCCCGGCGCTTCAACTCCGCGAGCGTCTGCTGCCGGAGCCGCGCGAGCTCGTGCTCCGGAAAGGCCGGCTCGAACAGCAGCTCGGCGAGGAGCTCCAGCCCGTACTCGAGGTCCGAGGACAGCAGGTGCAGCCGAAGTCTGGCAGCGTTCCAGTCGGCGTGACAGGAGAGCGTGCCGCCGCGCCGCTCGAGCTCGGCGGAGAGTTGCGGACCGGAGCGGCGCGCGGTGCCTTCGTCGATCATCGACGCCGTCATCGCCGCGAGTCCCGGCCGCTGTTCCGGGTTGTGCTCGCCTCCGGCCGCGAGCAGGACCTCGAGCTCGACCAGAGGAACCCCACTGCGTGCGGCCAGGTAGACCGGTGTGCCCGGCGATTCCCCGCCGCCCGCTGCCGTGAAACGCTCGAAGACCGGCATCGGGACGGCGCTCTCCGGCCCGGGGGCCGGAGGTCCGCCGCGGTCCGGCACTTGCGGGGACGGGGTCAGGGGCGGCCCCCTTCCGGTTCGACGACCAGCAGCGCGCAGTTCGCAGCCCCGAGCCGGGCGGCCGCGAAATCCCGGACGGCTGCGATGTCGACCGCCTGGTAGGCCGCAGCTTCGCTCCAGGCGCGTTCGGGGGCGTCGAAGAAGGTGGTGTACTGGGAGAGCAGGTCGGCCCGGTGGTCGAGCGTCTGGAGCTCCGAGTAGATCCCCGCCACCGTCCGGCGCCGGGCGCGCTCGAGCTCGGAATCGAGGGCGTCGAGCCAGGTGGGCGCGGGCGTTCCCGCCGCCGGCGCTGCCAGGCCGTCGAGGTGCTCGCGAATGCGGTCGGCGAGCCGGTCGACCTCGACGCCAGGGCGGGCCGTCGCGACCAGCAGGAAGACTCCGACCTCCGCGGTCGGATAGACGTAGGCGGAGACGTCCTGCGCCAGCTGGCGGTCGACGACAAGATCGTGCACGAGCGGGCTCGACTTGCCGTCGGTGAGCAGATTCGCGGTGACCGCCGCGGTCCACCAGCCGGGAGTTCCGAACGGCTCGGTGCGAAAGGCGAGGTAGATCCGGCGCAACTGCACGCGGTCGGTCATCGAATCGCGCACGGCAGCTGCCAGCGGAGGCAGGGGCGCAGCCGTGCGTGTCACGGGCGGCCCCGGGGGCAGGCTGCCGAACCAGCGCTCGATCGCCACCAGAGCTGCCTCCGGATCGAAGTCGCCGGCGAGCGACAGGACCGCGTTGCCGGGGCCGTACCAGGTCGAGAAGAAGTCGCGGACGTCGTCGAGCGTCGCGGCCTCGATGTCTTCCATCCAGCCGATGACCGGCCAGCGATAGGGATGGTCCGCCGGGAAGAGCAGCTCGAACAGGCGCTCCATGGCGCGCCCGTAGGGCTGGTTGTCGACCCGCTGGCGGCGTTCGTTCATCACGACCTGGCGCTGGTTCTCGAGCTTCTCCGAGGTCAGGCCGGGAAGCAGGTATCCCATGCGATCGGATTCGAGCCAGAGGGCGAGCTCCAGGTGGCGCGACGGGAGCGTTTCGTAGTAGTTGGTGCGGTCGTACCAGGTCGAACCATTGGCCACGCCGCCGACCTCCTGCAGATAGCGGAAGTGGTCGTTCGTGCCGACATTCGCACTGCCCTGGAAGAGCATGTGCTCGAAGAGGTGGGCGAAGCCGGTCCGGCCGGGCCGCTCGTTCCTGGAACCGACGTGGTACCAGAGATTGACGGCGACGAGCGGCAGCGTGGCGTCGCGATGCAGAACGATCCGGAGGCCATTCGCGAGCTGGTGGCGTGCGAGGTGCCTGCCTGCCGGCGGGGCAAGGTCGGACGATGAAGTGGGCGTGGTCAAAGAGGGCGCAGTGTAGGGAGCGGGTGGGACCCTGTCAAGGAGGATGGGCCCCGATCGGGGAGCGCCCGGGTTGACTTACGCCGCGTTACCGCCGTAGGCTTTCGCCATGGCTTCGTACCTGACGGCACGGCAGAAGGAGATTCTGGAGTTCATTCACCAGTTCCGCAAGGAGAAGGGGCTCGCGCCCACCCACAGGGAGATCTGCGAGCGCTTCGGTTTCTCCTCCTACGGTACGGCCTACAAGCACCTGAAGCTGCTCTCGGAGAAGGGCTTCCTCAAGCGCGATCGCCATCAGCGGCGAGGCATGGAGCTGCTCGACGGCGAGGGTGCGGAGTCGTCCCCGATCGCTCCGATCGCTTCGATCACCGCCGCCGGTCGCGAGCTGCCGTTTCTCGGCCGGATCGCCGCCGGCCGGCCGATCGAGGCCGTCGTCGGCGACGAGACGCTCACCGTTCCGGCGGCGCTCTTCGGGGCCCGGATCGACGAGCACTTCGTTCTCCGCGTGGCCGGCGAATCGATGATCGGCGAGGGCATCCACGATGGCGACTGGGTCGTCGTCGAGCGCCGCGAGCGCGCCCAGCCGGGCGAGATGGTCGTGGCCCTGGTGGGCGACGAGGTGACGCTCAAGCGGTTCTACCCTGAGGGGGCAATCGTCCGTCTCCAGCCGTCGAACCCGGCCATGGAACCGATCCGTGTGCCCGCCGCCGACCTGCGCATCCAGGGCATCGTCGTCGGTCTGATGCGCAAGTACTGAGCTCGAGTACCGAGCTGCTGCCGCGTTTCACAACCTTCGTCGGATTTCGGGTCTAGAATGGCGCCGCGATGCGCGACCTGGATACCCTCCTTCGCACCATGAGCGCCAGATCGGCTTCGGATCTTCACCTGAAGCCGACGCGGCCGCCGTTGATCCGGGTACACGGCAAACTCGTGGCGCTCGAGGAAGAGCCTCTGACTCCGGACGAGATCCACGGGATGGTCGACTCCATCCTCGCGCCGCACCAGAAGCGCAAGCTCGAAGAGCGGATGTCGGTCGATCTCGGCTACGGTGTCCGCGGACTGGCGCGTTTCCGGTGCAACGTCTACATTCAGCGCGGCACGATCGCGGTGGCGTTCCGGCGCATTCCGTACGAGATCCGCGATGTGGAGACGCTGAATCTGCCCTCGGTGCTGCTCGACTTCTGCGACCTGCCGATGGGCATGGTGCTGATCACCGGCCCGACGGGCAGCGGCAAGTCGACGACGCTCGCGGCTCTGGTCAAGTACATCACCAGCCGGAGGCCGGTGCATATCGTGACCATCGAGGACCCGGTCGAGTTCCTGTTCACCGACGGCGTGGCTTCGATCTCGCAGCGTGAGGTCGGCACCGACACGCCGACCTTCCCGGAGGCGCTGCGCAACGTCATGCGCCAGGATCCCGACGTCATCATGGTCGGCGAGATGCGCGATCCGGAGACGATCGGCACCGTCATCACCGCCGCCGAGACGGGCCACCTGGTCTTCTCGACGCTGCACACCAACAGCGCGACCCAGACGGTCGACCGCATCCTCGACGCCTTCCCTCCGGACCAGCAGAATCAGGTCCGTGCGCAGGTAGCCCAGGTGCTCAAGGGCGTGGTCTCGATGAAGCTCGTCGAGCGCCGCGACGGCCAGGGTCTGGTCGCCGCGCTGGAGATTCTCAAGTCGTCGCCGCGCATGTCGCAGCTCATCGAAAAGGGCGAGACTTCACAGCTCCTCGAAGAGCTCGAGTCCTCGGTTGCCTTCTACCGCATGCAGTCGATGAACCACTCGCTGCTCGCGTTGCTGGTGCACGGAGTCATCACGTACGCCGAGGCGATGAAGGAAAGTAGCGACCCCGAGGATCTGTCGCTCAAGCTGCGCAAGATGTTCCCGGGCATCGAGGAGCGAGGAGGAGAGATGAATCCGTCCACTGCCGACTTTTCCGAAATTCTCATGCTGCAGCAGTACCGCAAGCTCTACGAGGAGCAGGAGGAGAAGAACAAGCTCCGAATCGTGGAGAAGGACGAGCGCATCGCCGATCTCGAGGCCGCGATGGCGGCGCGCGACACCCAGCTGCGTGAGATCGACAAGCGCCTCCAGGAGGGGCATCAGGAGATGGAGCGCATGCGTGGCGATTACAACCGCCTGCGCACCGAAGCGCAGGAGAAGATCGACAAGCTGATGGACCGCATCAAAGAGCTCAACAACCGCCTGATGGGCAACGGCGGCGGCGACGACAAGAAGTCCGGCGTCTTCCGCTGAAGCGCGGTTCGCCGGCCCCCGCCGGACTTCATCCGTCCGCTGCGGGCGTCGACCGCAACAGCGCCTCGGCCTCCTCCCGCACCCGCACCGCACCTTCGACCTGCGCGCGCCGCACGCGCGCCAGCGCCGCGCCTACCGCCGGTCCCGGCGCGATGCCCAGCAGCGCCTGAACGTCCTCTCCCGACAGCAGGGCCGGCGGCGACAGCACCCCGGCCCGCAACTCCTCTGGCCAGCTGAGGTACGTCGTCTCGAGGCTCGCCCAGGCTTCGAGCTCGGCGGCAGATCCGGCAAGCGCGGCGCGCAGGGCCAGAGAGTCGCGCCAGCCTGCGCCGGCCTGGTGCAGCCAGCGGCGGCGGCCGGGCACGTCCCGAGGCGCCTGCCACGGTGGCGCCAGCAGTGCGAGTGCGGCGTCGCTCGAGTCGCGGGTCATGAGGCCGCGCCGCGCGAGGTCGCGCAGCCGAGCCGAAGTCGCCTCGTGTGACGAGGAAAAGAGCTCGGTGAAAAGAGTCCAGTGAAGCGCCTGTGGCGAGTTCGCGGCTGAGGTTGCCGCCCGCGGGGTCGCTGGATCTGTCGCCGGGCGCGAGGCTCTCCATTCATCCAGCCTGCTCGCGGGGCGAAGAGTCGTCGAGGAGGCGGCCGCCAAGGCTGCCCCTCCACCGAAAAAATGCGTCGGCAGGTCGAGATCGACGCACCAGGCCGCTGCCGGTGCGATCCGGGGTTGGCCAAAGAGGAGCTCGAGCTCGACGCGCAGGCGTTCGTGCGGCATCTCGCCGAGCCGGGGCGTGACGGCGCGCGCCCAGTCCACGGTCGCGGAATCGGCGCTGAACCCGGGCAGGGTCGTCGCGAGGCGGGCCAGGCGCAGCACCCGCACCGGGTCCTCGGCGAAGACACCCGCCCGGGTCGCGCGCAGCCGCTTTCGCGAGAGATCCTCGAGGCCCCCGGTCGGATCGGTGACGACGCCTTCGGGCACCTGAAGCGCGACGGCGTTGACCGTGAAGTCGCGCCGCCAGAGGTCGGTCGACAGGGCGCCGCCCCGAAGGTCCCAGATGTCGATGTGCCGGGTACCGGAGACCAGGCGGATCGCCCCGAAGCGGTCCCCCCCGAGCGCTACCAGACGACTGCCGGTCCTGTCGGCGAGACGTCGCGCGATCGTCGGTCCGTCGTCGGCCACGACGACATCCAGGTCGCTCACCGGGCGGCCGAGGCCGGCGTCGCGCACCGCGCCGCCGACGAGATGGGTCGGCACACCGCGCGCTGCCGCTGCGAGCTCGGCGATGCGGGCATCGGCGAGGAGCTCGCGCCAGGCAGCGGGGATGGAGGGGGCGGAGGTCATTTCGTTTGCGCCATCTTCGGCTTCCTCGCTAGGATGCCGGTCGACCGATTATGTCTCTCTCTCTCGCAGAAGTACGCCAGGCGGCGACGCTCTCACGGCTTCGCCTGACGGCGGCCGAGGAGGTGCTGTTCGCAGAACAGCTGGGCCGGATCGTCGCCCACATCGACCACCTTCGCGAGTTCGAGACGCTGGTGGAGGAGGTCGCTCCGGCCTCTGGGATCGAGGCATCGGACGAGCCACAGCCTTACCCGTGCGCCGAGCTCCTGCTCGAAAATGCGCCCGAGGTCCGTGGAGCCTTCTTCGCCGTCGCGCGGATGACCGCGGGCGCCGGCGGAGCGGCCGGGGAGGATCCGCTCGATGAATGAGCTCCTCGCCCTGCCGGCGGAAGCGCTCGCCGCCGCCGTGCGTGGCGGCGAGCTCTCGGCCCGGGAGGTCGCAGAGGCCAGTCTGGGGCGGATCGCCGAGGTCGAACCACGGCTCGGAGCCTTCCTCGGCGTCGAAGCCGAGGAGGCCCTTCAGGCCGCCGCAGCGATCGATGAACGCCGGCGGCGAGGCGAGCGTCTGGGGCGCCTCGCCGGGGTACCCGTGGCCCGCAAGGACAATCTCGGGCTCGCCGGGCGCCGCACGGGCTGCGCTTCGCGCATCCTCGAGGGCTACCTCTCGCCGATCACCGCGACGGCGATCGAACGGCTGGTCGCCGAGGACGCGGTCTTCGTGGGACGCACCAACATGGACGAGTTCGCGATGGGCTCGTCCTGCGAGAATTCGGCCTATCAGACGACGCACAATCCCTGGGACCTGCGCCGTGTGCCAGGAGGCTCGAGCGGCGGTTCCGCGGCCGCGGTCGCCGCCGGCGCCGTATCCTTCGCGCTCGGCTCGGACACCGGCGGCTCCATCCGCCAGCCCGCCGCATTCTGCGGCCTTGTCGGCCTGAAGCCGACCTACGGGCGTGTCTCGCGCTACGGCCTGGTCGCCTTCGGCTCCTCGGTCGACCAGATCGGTCCGATCGCGCGGGATGTGAGGAGCTCCGCGCTGGCGCTCGAGATCATGGCCGGGGCCGACCCGCGCGACCCGACCTCCTCCGGACTCACCGTACCGTCGATGCTCGACGGCATCGAGGACGGCCTCGCCGGGCTGCGCGTCGGCATTCTCCGCGAAGTCCCGGTGGACCGACTCGAGCCGGCCATGGCGGCAAGCTGGAGCTCCGCGCTGGCGCGACTCGAGAGACTCGGCGCCGAGCTGGTTCCTGTTTCGGTGCCCAACGTCCCGGCGGCGATCGCCATCTACTACGTGATCGCCAACAGCGAGGCGTCGAGCAATCTGGCGCGTTTCGACGGCGTGCGCTACGGGCTGCGCGTGACAGCGGAGGGGCTGGAAGAGACCTACGTCGCGACGCGCACGGCGGGATTCGGGCACGAAGTCAAGCGTCGTATCCTGCTCGGTGCCTTCGCCCTCTCGGCGGGTTACTACGACGCCTACTACGGCCGGGCTCGCGGTGTCCTGCGCGCGCTCGAGCGCCAGTTCGAGGCCGCGTTCGCGGAGGTCGATCTGATCGCCACTCCGACCACGCCCGGCGCGGCCTTCGGCATCGGCGAGAAGACGAGCGATCCGCTGGCGATGTACCTGTCCGACATCTTCACCACCCCGGCGAGCCTCGCCGGACTTCCCGCGGTCGCCGTCCCGTGCGGCAGTGACAGCTCCGGTTTGCCGCTCTCGCTGCAGCTCATGGCCGCACCCTTCGAGGAGGCGAAGCTCCTGCGCTCGGCGCGCGCCTTCGAACGCGAGGTTGCCTGGAGCGTCGCGCCGCAGCTGCGTGCGGAGACGGACGCTGCCTGAGCCTGCCGGGTTCCGGCGTGCCGAGAAAGCAGAGCCGGGCGGAGCTCGCCGGACCGCTGCCGCGATCGCGCTCGCCTGGGCTCTTCTCGCCGCCGGAACGGGCCTCGCGACCCCCGCGGCGGCGGCGGTCGAACGCGCCCGGCTGACCAACGGCGACCGTGCCGCCCTGGTGGACAAGCGCGATCTCTTTCTCGAGACCGTCCCGAAGCGCGGCGAAGGGCTCATCACCTTCAGCCGGAGGGTGACCGGGTCGCCGAAGCACACGGCCGCGGTCGGCAAGGCGAACGGCAATCCCCGGCGTCTCCTCGCCGGAGTGCGCTATCGCGTACCGTTCGGGCTGATCCCGCCCGAGCGCCAGTTGGCTGTGATCCGCGCCCTCTATCCGACCGACAAGGGCGGAGCCGACGGCTGGGTCCATCGGACGCGCGGCGAGAGTCTGGAGAAGGTCGCCGAATGGTTCACGAGCGGAGCGAACGCGGTGGCCACGCTGCGCAGCAGAAACAAGCTGGGCAAGGGAAAGCTCGCAGCACAGACCACGCTCCGGATCCCGAACGAGATCCTGCGGGCGCCGTTTCGCGCTCCGGCGGCGCCCTCCGTCCAGGCGGCCGCCGAGGCACCGCCTCCTGCTCCGGCCGCAGCGCCGGCCCCCGTGGAGGTCGCCCCGGTCCTGCTTCCGTCGCCCGCTCCCACGATCTCCGCCGGGCCGCCGGAGGGCTCGTCCCCGGCAGCTCCGCCCACCGCGCCGGCTGCCGCTCCGCCTGTCGCTTCGCCGAGCGCGCCGCCAGCAGGGGCGATCTCCGGGACGACTCCGACGAGCCCTCCGCCGCCGGCGGCTGCGCCCGTCTCCGGAGTCGAGACCGGAACCGGTGCTCGGCCGTTACCCGCTCCGTCCGGGACCGTGGTCGCAGCGCCGGACGCCGTCGTCCTGGCGAGCCCTTCCGGCCCCACGATCTCGGCCGGCCCGGCGAGTGCCGGTCTGCGGCCGGCTGCCGCGCTGCCCGCGGCATCCGCGCCATCCGCGCCATCTGGACCGCTGCAGTACGGGGAGGATGCCAAAGGCAAGTTCGCGATCTATGCGCTGCACGCGGGGGAGGCCCTCTATTCGAGTGTCGTCATCCGGTTCACCGGCCGCCTGCAGTCGGAGGACGTCCGCGCCATCGCGAGCGATATCGCCGCCCGCAGCGGCATCGCCGACGTCACCAGCATTCCGATCGGTTTCCCGGTGCGGATTCCCTACGAAGTGCTGCTTCCGGAGTTCCTGCCGACCAACGACCCGCGGCGGCTGGAATACGAGGTCGAGCAGCGCCTCGCCGGGCAGTACAAGAACGAGGTCCAGGCGCGCGGGCTCGACGGCGTGACCGTCATCCTCGATGCGGGCCACGGCGGCATCGATGTCGGAGCTTCGATGGCGGGCGTCTGGGAGAGTCTCTACGTCTACGACATCGCCTTGCGGGTGAAGCGGACTCTCGAGGCCGAGACCCGGGCCACCGTCAAGATGACGACACGCGACGGCGCCGCCTGGACGATCCTCGATCGCGACGTGCTGCCGTTCTCGCGCGCTCACGCGGTGCTGACGACGCCGCCTTTCCCGATCACCGACACCATCGTCGGCGTCAATCTGCGCTGGTATCTGGCGAACAGCCAGTACCGCCAGGCGAAAGCGAACGGTTCGAGCTCCGACAAGGTGGTCTTCATCTCGATCCACGCCGACTCGCTCCACCCGACGCTGCGCGGCGCCACCGCCTACATTCCGAACGCCGCGGGGACCGCCGGGAGCGCCCGCAAGAGCGGCTCGGCGTTCACCTCGCGCAAGGAGGTTCGCGAACAGCCCGAAGTGAAGTTCTCGTTGCAGGAACGCCAGCGCAGCGAAGGACTCTCGCGCGATGTCGCCGAGCGGGTCATCGCCGCTTTTCGAACCGCTGGCCTGGGGATTCACCCCTTCAAGCCGGTGCGTGACCGGATCTACCGTGGCCGCCGGGCCTGGGTTCCGGCCGTGCTGCGCTACAACGCCGTGCCGGCGAAGTTTCTTCTCGAGGTGGGCAATCTGGCCAACGTCGAGGATCGGGCGCTGCTCACCACGCGTGCCTTCCGGCAGCGCGTGGCAGCGTCCGTCGTCGATGGTCTGCTGGGGTACTTCGGCGCCCGGCGATGAGCTCGCGGGCGGCGGCGCTTCAGGCGCGGGCGACGCACCGTTCGATGCGCGACAACGAATAGAGCTCGTCGCCGATCTGCAGCGTTTCGCCGACCCGCTTTCCGAGAAGTTGCTTGCCGAGCTCGGACTCGTAGGAAACGACGCCGCTCTCCGGTCGGCTCTCCCAGGGGCCGAGCACCGCGAGCTCGCGCTCGTTGCCGTTCGGGGCGAGGAGAATCAGCCGGGCACCGATCCGGGTCTCGGTGAGGTCGAGGTTCTCGAAATCGATCGGGCGGGCCCGCCCGAGGTCGCGATGCAGCGCCGCCAGCCGGGAGTTCAGATACTCGTGCCGCTCGCGCGCCGACTTGTATTCGAAGTTCTCGCGCAGGTCTCCCATCGCCCGCGCCTCTTCGATCGCCTTGCGATTGGCCGGAATCTCCGTTTCGGCGAGGCGCTTGAGCTCGAGGCGCTTGGCAGCGATCGATTCCGCGGTCGCGTAGAGCGCATGGCCGGTCTCTTCGCGCAGGGTGGGGAAGCGCAGCAGGAGTCCGTTCTTGAGCGGCTCCTTCTGGAACGAGTCGAGTGAGTTCGTGCGGACGATCGCCTCCAGCGCGGTCGCCGCCTGCTCGAGCGTCAACTGGGCGAAGAGCCTCGGCAGCGTGCCGCCGGAATCGGCCAGGACACGCAGCCGGCCCTTGTACGGCCCGAAGTCGTCGCTCGCCAACGCGGCGAGGATCTGCTGCGCCAGGCGCAGAGGGTTCCGCCCGCGCAGCGCCTCGTCTTCCGCCGCGCGTTCCGCCAGCCAGGTGAAGACCGCCGGACCCTTGCGCGGCTGAGAAAGGACGTCGTCGAGGAGGCGGTCGAGATCCGCCGGCGCTTCCTTGCCGATCGCGGCAGCCAGCAGGTTCAGCACCCGTGGATCCGATTCGCGCAGCAGCTGCTCGCGGAAGATCGTCGGCCAGTCGTCTCGCCGCTCCCGGAACATCGTCAGGGCGCGCTCGCGCAGCATGCGGTCGTCGATTCCGGTGAGCAGCTTGCGCGCGTCGGCGGTCGAGCCGAGCAGGTCCTCGACCGACCATGGCAGGTCGGGGGGCAGGAATCCGGCACGCTCGAGAGCGAACCATGTCTCGAAGGCGAAGGCCGGCTCGCTCTCCAGCCGCTCGCCGGCCAGGCGACCGAGTACCCCCGCCATGAATCTGGCCAGCGCCGGGTCGCGCTCGGCGTTGCGCCGGAAGAGGTCGAGCTTCTCCCGCGGCGTAGCCTTCTCGAACGACTTCTTCACCGAGGCGAGTGCTCCGGCGGTCGAGCTCTCCCAGCGATAGAGCTGCCGCCCGCCGGTGCTGGCCATGATCTGTGGATGCCGGCGCGCCGAGTTCCACCACGAGGTCCACTGCGCCTCGGAGACGATGCCCGCGAGGGTGTCGCGGATCTCGGAACCCAGCAGCGGGCGCCCGGCGGCTTCGAGCACGGCGCGAAGGAGCTCTGCGGGCTGCTCGTCGCGGAGCTTCGCGAGGCCTTCGGGATCTTCGAGCTTGCGCCGGAGGAGGTGCCCGGGCGGCAGCGGCGTGAGCATCTTGGCTGCAGCGCGGAATCCGACGGTGACGCCGCTCAGGCGCTCGAAATCGATCTTGAGGGTTTCGAGCGGCAGGTTCACTTCGACCACGCGGCCGACCCCCTGGTTGGCCATCGCCACGACTTCGCCTACGTCGTAGAGCAGCAGGCTCTGCAGCCGTGTGACCTTGTCCCAGATCTTCTTGGGCTCGTCGGAGGGCTTCTGCAGGCCGACATACTCGAGGATCGACTTGAAGTTGGGTTTCGCCGACCAGATGCCCTCGAGCGTCGCGAGGATCTCGCGCTGCAGCTTGTTCGGCTTCAAGACCAGGAGCCCGGCCCGGCGGAGCAGCTCGAGCCGGATGGGATGGAGGCCACGGCTCTTGAGCTCGGCGTCGTAGAGTTCGAGGAGGCCGCGGGCCCGATCTTCCTCGTCGCTCGCGACCAGAGCCTGCGCGAGATCGAGGAAGGAATCGAGGTTCTCGGGATCGGCCTCGACGGCGGCGATCCAGTCGTCTTCGAGGCTCGCCGTGGAGCCCGGGGCCCGGTATTCTTCGATCGAACGTGGTGTCATGTGGGTAGGACCTTATCATTCGGGTCCTTGGAGACGGAGGGCGGGCGCGATGGTTGAGGGGCGGCAGGACGATCTGGCGCGCCTCCTGCGGGAAGCCAGCGAAGAGGAGCTCGACCTGCTGCTCACCGGACGGCTCGAGGAGATCGAGCCGGCGGTCGCGCGTCACCTCTTCCGGAACCCGTTCCTCACCTCGGTCCTGATCGACCGCCTGCTCGGCTCGAAGCGCCTGCTCGCGTCCTACGAAGTCCGGATGGAGGCGGCGCGACACCCGCGTACCTCTCAGATCCTGGCCCTGCGCTTCATACCCGGTCTCTATTGGGCCGACCTGGTGCGGCTCGGGGTCGACATGCGGTTGCACCCGATCGTCCGCCGGGCTGCGGAGACCCGGCTCGTCGAGCGGCTCCCCGGACTCTCCGTGGGCGAGAAGATGGCGATTGCCAGGACCGCCAGCCCGGCCGTGATCGCCGCTTTGCGCCACGATCCGACCCCCAGGGTGATCGCCGCCCTGCTCGAGAACCCCCGCCTCACCGAGGGCCTCCTGATGCCGTTGCTGGCCTCGGAAGCTGCGCTGCCGTCCGTTCTGGCCGTCGTCGCCGCCAGCCCGAAATGGAGCGCCCGCTATCCCGTCCGCCTCGCGCTGTGCCAGAACTCCCGCACCCCGCTCGACCGCGCACTGGTGCTGCTGCCGCTGCTCAAACGCACCGATCTGGAGAGCGTCGCGGGAAATCTGCATCTCAGACTCCCCCTGCGCCGCAGGGCCCAACTCCTCGCTCGGGGAGGCGGGGAACTGCGAATTTGACCGCGGACGACGGGACTCGATACCCTAGTCCGTCCGGCAGCAGACATTCCGGTACCGGCATGAGCCAGCCCCCCTCCGAAGACACGTCGAAATCAGCCGAAGGACAGGCCACGGAAACCCCGCGGGCCTCGTTCGGTTCCTGGCTGCGCCACCAGCGCGAGGCGCGCAGCGTGTCGATGCGGGAGATCGCAGACAACAGCAAGATCAGCCTGCGCTATCTCGAAGCGCTCGAACAGGATCGTTTCGACGTTCTGCCGGCGCCGGTCTTCGCGCGCGGCTTCCTGCGCGAGTACGCCCGGGTCGTGGGCCTCAACCCCGACGAAGTCGTGAATCTCTATCTGGTGGCGATCGAGGAGCGCGCCGAGGGCCATCGCCGGCTGGAGCGCCCGAAGCCGGCGCGTCCCGAGAGCTCGAGATCGGCGCCCTCCTCGCTCGGCTACGGGTTGCTGCTGGGGCTCGCGGTCGTCCTTTTCGTGGGCATCGCAGCGCTGCTCTCGTTCCTCGCCGAACGGCGCCGCGCGGCGCCGGTCGATTCCCGACTCGTGGCTCCGGCGACGATGGCCGCGCCGGCTGCCGCGGAGCCGGCCAACGGCGGTACGGCCGCCCTGCCGCTGGCCGAATCTGCGGTCGAATCGTCCGATTCGGGCCGATCCGGGGCGCCGGCCGGCCTGTCGGGCGCGGTCGCCGGCGAAGTCGGTACCGCGCCTGCGAACCCGGATCCGCCCGCGCTGGAGGCTGGAGGGGCTCCCGGCGTCCTCACCGCCGGAGCGCCGGCCGGACCCTACCGGGTGGTCCTGAACTTCTCCCAGGACTGCTGGATGGAATCGGTCGTCGACGGCAACCGCCGCACCAGCGAGCTCAAGGCCGCCGGGGAGACTGTCCAACTCGAGGCGTTCGAATCGGTACTTCTGACGCTCGGAAACTCGCGCGCTGTGACTGTCGAGGTCGACGGTCAGCCGTTCCTGCTGCCGGAGAACTCGACCCGGGTCGTCCGCGAGCTGAGGATCGAGCGCCCCGTCCGGGTGTCTCCGGAGCCGCGGATCCAGCTGCCGTCGACCGCTCCTCCTTCCACCCCAGCCCGCCCAGCCTCCCCGCCGAATCCTTCGCCGGTTCGACCCTGACGCCCGTGGCGTCGACCCACCCGCTGGTCGAGCAGGTCCGGTCCGGCCAGAGCCGGGAGCTGCAACTGCTCGCCGCGCAGGGGATTCTGCCGCTTTCGGCGCAGGATCTGATCCCGCTTCAGGTCGAGCTGGTTGCGTCCGAGAGCCCCGAGATCTCAGGCTACGCGAGGTCCTCGCTGGAGGAGCTGGATCCCCAGCTCGCCGCGACCTTCGTCGCGACGGACGCCAGCGAGGAGGTCCTCGAGTATTTCGCCGTCAACCCAACCCATCCGTTCGTGCTCGAGGCACTGTTGCGGCGCCGGGACGTCCCGCGGCGGCTGCTCGTCGAACTCGCTTCGCGGCTGGGAGCCGACCTGCAGGAGAACCTCCTGCTGCGCCAGGACGCGATCATCGAGGAGCCGGAGATTCTCGTCGCGCTCGAAGCGAATCCCGAGCTCTCGGTCTACTCGCGGCGCAAGATCACCGAGTACAGGGAGCACCTGCTGCCGCGCGACCGACAGCCGGAAGTGGATGCCGGAGTCGACCTTCGGACGCTCGACCTCGAACCGGAGGAGCTCGAGGCGATCGACCGGGTCCGCCAACTGCCGTCGGTGGGCGAGCGGGACGAGAAGACCGGCCTGTCGGAGAGTCAGATCCGGGCCCTGCCGGTGCCGGTGAAAATCAAGCTGACGCGGGGGGCGGGGCGAACCCTGCGCAACATTCTGATCAAGGATACGAATCAGTCAGTGGCGCTCTCGGTGGTGAACAACGCCGCCATGTCGGACGAGGAGATCGCCATGGTGGCCTCCAGTCGGTCGGTGATCGAAGAGGTCCTGGCCGTGATCTATCGCCGCCGCGAATGGGTCGCGAAGTACAAGATCTGCCTGGCCTTGACCAAGAATCCGCGGATTCCCGTCGGGGTGGCGGTGAAGCTCCTGCCCAAGCTGGGAGTCCGCGACCTGCGAATGTTGTCGAAGGATCGCAACGTTTCCGACGGTGTGCGGTCGGCCGCCGGGCGGTTGTATAGAATCAAGACCAAATAGGTATGGCAAAGGACTACTACGTCATTCTCGGCGCGGCCAGGAGCGCCACCAGGGAGCAGATCCGCGATCGCTTCCGGCAGATGGCGCGTGTTCGCCATCCGGACCGCTTCCAGGGTGCCGAACGACAGAAAGCCGAGCTCGACTTCCAGGACATTACCGAGGCGTTCAATGTCCTTTTCGATCCGGAGCGGCGCCGTCAGCACGATCTCGAGCTGGCCCGGCCCGAATCGCAGTCGGCGGCCAGCGACGCGTCGCGTCTCGGCCGGTTCCACATGGAGGCGGGCGTGCAGTTCTATCGCGACGGCAACTTCGTCCAGGCCGCCGAGGCGTTCGAGAGCGCGATCCAGGCCGAGCCGAAGAATCACCAGGCCTGGCATCACCTGGCCCAGGCGCTGGGACATCAACGGCGCCATCTGGCGCGCGCGGTCGAGGCGATCGCCCGCGCCTGCGAGCTGCAGGCGATCAATCCCGCCTATCTCAAACTCGCCGGGAAGCTGCACGCGGAGGCGGGATTGGTGGATCGGGCCGAGCACTATTACAATGAGGCGCGAATCTGGGGGGGCGAGGATCCGGTCATATCCAAGGCTCTCGAAGAGTTGCGCAAGAGCGAGAAGAAGGGCTGGGGCGGTCTTTTCGGAAAGGGCACCTGATGCTGCGCGCTAGGGCCTGCGGACTCTCCGATGTGGGAGTTCTACGCAGCCACAACGAAGACTGCTTCGAGATCGATCCTGTGCACCAGCTCTTCGTCGTTGCCGACGGCATGGGTGGGCACAGCCACGGAGAAATCGCCTCGCGGATCGCGGTGCAGGCGATTCGTGAGTGCATTGCCACTGACGGCGACGGCTCCGAGGAGGCACCGGGCGCCGGGCCCGAGGGGGTCGGCCGACAGGGCGACCGGATCCGCAAGGCGATCCGGGTCGCACACGACCGCGTGCTGAAGGCGATCCGGCAGGACGGCTCGCTGCACGGCATGGGCACGACCGTCGTCGGCATGGTTCTCGAAAGCGACACCATGGCCGTGGCTCACGTCGGCGACAGCCGCGCCTACAGACTGCGAAACGGCAAGTTCGAGCTCCTGACGCAGGATCACACCTGGGTGAACGAGCAGGTGGTCGCCGGTTTCCTGACCGAAGAGCAGGCCCGAGTCCATCCGCTCAAGAACGTCGTCACCCGCGCCCTGGGCGGCGACAGCGAGGTCGAGGTCGACGTGCGCGAGTGGCCAGTCCAGGTCGGAGACCTCTTCCTGCTCTGCTCCGATGGCCTGACGACGATGCTCTCCGATCCGGAGATTCTGGAGCGTCTGCGTCCGGGCGCGCGCATGGAGGAGATCTGCAGCCGTCTGGTGCGCGACGCGAACGCCCGCGGCGGCTTCGACAACATCTCCGTCGTCCTCCTGCGCATCGAGGCCGACCGCGACGCGTTCAACGACGAAGAGACCGCCGCCGGCGTCGACTGAGCCAGCCGCCGTCCTTCATTCTCCGAAGCGATAGCCCTTGCGCGCCGTGACCTCGAGCTCGGGGTTGGCCAGGGTGACCTCGACTCGCTGAAAGCCGCGCAGGCCCGTCAGGTGCTCTGCCCTGTAGCTCACCAGATAGTAGCCGCTGGTCTCCCTGGCAACGTCGGCGATCGGCGTCTTGAAGTGCAGGACGTTGGGAAAGTAGCGGCCGCCGGTGTCGTCCGAGATGTGGCTCATGGCATTGGCGAACGGATGATTCGCGCCGGTGTCGGTCAGGTCGAAGGTATAGATCGCGACGTTGGCGTCGTTCAGCGACTCCGACATCGGCTCGAAATAGCGCGGATCCGGTTCGTACTGGCGAAAGCGGTTCATCCGGCCGAAGCCGGTCGTGAACATCAGGAGGTTCTTGCGCCCGACGAGCGACGCCGACGCCTCGCCGATCACGGTAAGCGCCTCGTAGATGGTGGGAGTCTCCTGGCCGAGCGCGTCGCCGACCGGCAGCCCGGGCGCGAGAGCCGGGGCTCCGGGCGTCGAAGGGGACTGGCGCGACGGAAAGTTCTCCCGGCCGCTCCGGCCCGTGGTCGCGCTCTGAATCGCGCGCTCCAGCGCCTCGCGGTCCCGCGAAAAATCCTGAAAGAGCTTGAGGCGGTTGTCGTAGCCCGCCACCGCCACCCAGTCGGTCGGGGCGAGGCCTTCGCGCAGCCACTCGATGGCGTCCCTGCCGGCGCGGACCTGCCGCTGCAGCAGTCCGGGGACGTCGGCGCTGTTGCGGCGCTGATCGTCGAACAGGAAGATGAAGTAGTGCGGGGCGGGCCCGGTGTTGTCGGCCGGCGCGTTCGCGGCGGCCGGCGCGGCTTCGGAGCCCGCGTATCGCCGGTTGCTGTAGAACGCTGCAGAGGTGACCTGGACCTTCCTGTCGTCTTCGGTGATCTGGAAGTCGGCTGGCCCCAGCCCGAGGATCGGATTGCCCTTCTTGTCCGTCACCAGAACGTCGAGCAGGACCTCGCTCACGAGTATCTCGGCGCCAAAGGGAGCGACCAGGAGTGGGGCTTCCTGCTGCCAGGTGGGCTCTACCGCCGGCGCTTGCCCCCGCAATGCCGGCGGGTGCGCGAATGCGAGGAGGGTGGCGACAAAAAAGCTCCAGTAAAGGGGGGTGCCGGTGCGTGCCGTTCGCTGGGTCTCTCGAGGCATGGGTATTATTCCTTTACTGAAATACGGCGTTGCGGGCGCCACGGTTGCGGCGAGCTCGCAGCGGACAAATGCTAGGAAGACGGACTCGAATAGAAGCCACCGCGAGCGGCGAATTTTCGCAGGGCGTCGCTCGGCGCGAGGCGCGGGCCGCGCGCAGCGGCGAGAGACTCCAGTTGCTGGACGATGTTGTCGAGCCCCTGCTCGTCAGCCCACCGGCAGAGGCCGCCGCGGAAGGGCGGAAAACCGATGCCGAAAACGAGCGCCAGATCGAGCGCTCCGGGTCCCTCGACGACGCTCTCCGCGAGACAGCGCGCCGCTTCGTTCACCATCGCGAGGATCGGGCGCTCGGCTTGAGGCGGCGCTGGCCCGGCTGCGGGCGTGAGATTCAGGATGGCGTAGATCGCCGGATCGGCCTCCTGCTCGCGCCCGTCCTTGTAGCGAAAGATGCCCTTGCCGGACTTCGCGCCGAGGCGGCTCTTGTCCACGCCGATGCGGTCGATCCAGGAAGGGAAGAGCAGGCGGTCGGGAAAGGCGTCGTGGAGGATCTTGCCGACCTTGGCCGAGACGTCGAGCCCGACCTCGTCGGCGAGCCGCAAAGGCCCCATCGGCATGCCCCAGTCGACCATGGCGCGGTCGATCGCCTCGACCCGGTGGCCTTCGTCGAGCAGCCACATCGCTTCCGCGGAGTAGAAGGCGAGCAGCCGGTTGACGAGAAACCCCGGCCCGTCGCGCACGATGACCGGCGTCTTGCCCAGGCGCCGGGCGAATGCGCTCGCGGTGCGCACTGCGCTCTCGCCCGTCAGGCTTCCGGCAATCACCTCGACCAGCGGCATCTTGTCCACCGGGTTGAAGAAGTGCATGCCGACGATGCGCTCGCGCCGGCTCGCCGACTGACCGATGTCGTCGATCGAGAGCGACGAGGTGTTGGTCGCGAGGATCGCGCCCGGCGCGAGCCGGCGCGAGAGATCGGCGAAGAGCTTCTGTTTCACTGCCAGGTCTTCGACCACGGCCTCGACCACGAAATCACAGCTGTCGAGGCCGGCCTCTTCCAGCGTCGGCTGCAGGAGCCCCATCTTGCGGCGCATCCCGGCGGGCTCGAGCCGACGTCGGCGGACCAGCTTCTCGAAGAGCGCCGCGGCATGCTGCAGGGCGGTTGCGATCGCCCCGGGCTGGATGTCCTTGATCCGCACCGGGAGTCCCGCCTTGTCGGCCATGAGCTGGGCGATGCCGCCGCCCATGACGCCGGCGCCGAGGACCGCCGGCCGGCGGACCGCTGGCGGCGGTGCGGCGTCGGCGGGGCCGTCTTTCTTTGCCGCCTCCATGAGGCCGAAGAGGTGAATCAGGTTCTTCGCAGTGGGCGAGACCGCGAGCTCGCGGACCGCTCGCGCTTCGGCATCATAGCCGGCGAACGGGCCCTTCTCGATCCCGGTCCGCACCACGTCGAGCGCCGCGAGAGGGGCCGGATAGCGCCCCTGGCTGGCGGAGAGGGTCTTCTTTCTCGCCTGGTCGAAGATGAACCAGCGCCCGGCCGGTCCTTCGAGCAGGAGGCGTTTCAGGCCTCCCGGGAGGCGCCGGCGAGGGCGCCGGCGGCCGACTTTGGACCTTGCGAAGTCGCGCACATGGTGGAGGAACCCGGCTTCGGGGAAGAGAGCATCGGCGAGGCCCATCCGCAGCGCCTGCTTCCCGGAGACTGCTTTCCCGGCCAGGATGATGTCGAGTGCCGCGACCAGGCCGACCCGGCGCGGCAGGCGAACGCAGCCGCCCCAGCCGGGGACGATGCCGAGCTTGACCTCGGGGAGGCCGATCCGCAGGTCCGCTCGGTCGGAGACGATGATGAAGGACGAGGCCAGGGAGAGCTCCGTCCCGCCCCCCAGGCAGGTCCCGGAGACCGCCGAAACCGTGGGGAAGGGGAGTTGCTCCCATGCCGAGAAGAGCCGGTGGCCGTACCGCGACCCGGATTCGGCATGATCCGGGTCGGCGACCCCGGCGATCTCCGCGACATCGGCTCCGGCGATGAACATCCCCGGTTTCGCCGAAAGCAGGACGAGGCACCCGATGTCATCCCGGCCGGAGAGCTCGACCAGCAAGGTATCGAACTCCGCCAGGGCCTCGCGGGTGAAGATGTTGGCCTTCCTGTCCGGCAGGTCGAAGGTCAGCGTGGCGAGGTGGTCCTCGCCGACCTCGAGGTGGAAGGCCTGCGACACTTAGTTGCCACCCCCGGCGTCACCGGCGGCATAGAGGCGGTCGAGGATCGCTTTGTACTTGATGTTGATCACCCGCCGCTTGACCTTCAGTGTGGGAGTGAGCTCGCCGCCTTCGAGGGTGAACTCGGCCGGCACCAGTTCCCAGACCCGGATCTGCTCGTAGCGCGCGAGGTGCTCGTTCACCGCATCGACTTCGCGCTGGAAAAGGGCGCGCAGCCGCGGGTCCTGGAGCTGCTTTTCGACCGTGCCGCCGACCTTCTCGGAGGCACTCCAGGCCTTGAGGACGTCGAAGTCGGGCACGACCAGCGCCGCGAGATACTGCCGGCGGTCGCCGATCACCACGGCCTGAGAGATCCACCGGCTCGCCTTGAGGGCGTTCTCGATCGGCGCCGGCGCGATGTTCTTGCCGTAAGCGTTGACGATGAGCTCTTTCTTGCGGTCGGTGATGACGAGGAAGCCGCCGTCGTCGACATGCCCGATGTCGCCGGTGTGGAACCAGCCGTCGTCGTCGATCACTTCGGCAGTCGCCTGCGGCTTGCCGTAGTAGCCCCGCATGGTGTTCGGGCCCCGGGAGAGGATCTCGCCGTCCTCGGCGATCTTCACTTCGATGCGCGGCATCGGCCGGCCGACCGTTCCGAGGCGGGTGGCGCGGCGGGTATTCACCGAAATGACCGGCGAGGTCTCGGTCAGGCCGTAGCCTTCGTAGATCGGGATACCGGCGCCCCAGAAGAACTCGGCGACGTCCCGGCCGAGCGGGGCGCCGCCGGACATCGCGAAGGCGAACCGGCCGCCCAGACGCTCGCGGATCTTCGAAAAGACGAGCTTGTCGGCGATCCGGACCTTGAGGCCCACGGGCTCGAAAGCCAGGCGCTTCGGCAGCGCCTCGCGCCCGACGCCGATCGCCCAGCGGAAGATCTTTGCCTTGAGACCGCCGGCGGCGGTGGCGTTCTCGAGAACGCGTGCCATGACCTTCTCGTAGACCCGCGGCACGGCGACGAAGACGTGTGGACGCACCTCGACGAGGTTCGCCGCCACGGTCTGCACCGACTCGGCGTAGGCGATGGTGATGCCCTTGAGGAAGTAGCAATAGTCCACCAGGCGCTCGAAGGAGTGCGAGAGCGGCAGGAAGGAGAGGGCAGTGAAGCTCCCCTCGAGGCCGAGAACTTCGCAGCCGGTGAGCGCGTTCGAGACCAGGTTGTCGTGCGTCAGCATGACCCCTTTCGGGTCGCCGGTCGTGCCGCTGGTGTAGATGAGCGTCGCCAAATCCTCTGGCTTGGCGTGCGCGGCCATCTCCTGGAGCCAGGCCATGTCGGCTCCAGCGCCGCGCGCCATGAATTCTTCGAGGGACTCGACTCCGCCGGCGTCGCCCGCAGCCGCATCGCCGCTCGCTCCACTGGCTCCAATGGCCACGATGCGCTCGACCGTCGGCATCTCGCCGCGCACGGCGAGGAGGCCCTCCAGGCGCTCCTGCCCCTGCACGAAGAGGATCCGGGAGCCGCTGTCGCGCGCGACATAGGCAGCCCCCTCGGGGAGCAGAGTGGGGTAGATCGGCACCAGCGCCGCGCCGATGCACAGCGTCGCGAAGTCGACCGCCGGCCAGTGAGGTCCGTTTTCGGCCATGAGCGCGACCCGGTCGCCGGGGCGGACGCCGCACTCGACCAGCGCCCGGGCGATCTGCCGTACCTGTCGTGTGAGCTCGGCGGTCGAAACGGCGACGTAGCTCCCGCCCACCTTGTGCATCAGGCAAGCTTCCTTCTCGTAGCCCGCGGCGACGAGAAAGAGCTCGGATAGCGTCCGGATGGCCATGAATTCGACTCCTTCGAGAGGCATCCGGAATTGTATCGGAGGATGCGCTTGACCGTTCAGGCATCGCGAAGGTATTCTCCCGATCCTTCGCGGAGTCATTCCGCAATCCGTCGCGATCCCGAGGCGACGACAGCCGCAGCGCCACAAAACGGGGCGTAGCTCAGCTTGGTAGAGCGCACGGTTCGGGACCGTGAGGCCGGAGGTTCAAATCCTCTCGCCCCGACCATTTTTTCCCTTCCAGCGCGCTTTTCGCGCAATCGCCCCCCATTTCAGCAGGTTTCGAGCCGGGGTCTCCCTGGCGCCTTTCCGCTCGCGCCGCGTCTCGGCTGGTAGGATCCGGCCGAATCCCGGGAACCGGAGAGTCGACATGAGTGGAATTGGGGCCTTTTTCGAGCTGGCGAGGACCGGTTTCTCGCGCACCTTCTGGATCGCCAACATCATCGAGCTGTTCGAGCGCTTCGCGTACTACGGCTCGAAGGCGATCCTGGCGGTCTATATCGCCGAGCAGGTCGGCCTGGGACCGGGAAAGGCAGGATTCCTGGTCGGCAGCCTCTTCAACACGCTGCTGTATTTCCTGCCGCCGCTCGCCGGAACGATCGTCGACCGCTACGGTTTCAAGAAGAGCCTCCTCGCCTGCTTCTCGATCTTCAGCGTCGGCTACTTCCTGATCGGCCTGGGCGGCCTGCCGCAGGGCAAGCCCCTGGTCGACGCGCTCGGCGGGGCCACCTACATGATCGTGGCGCTCGTCATCACCGCGATCGGCGGCTCGCTCATCAAGCCCTCGATCGTCGGCACCGTGGCGCGCACGACGACGCCGGAGACCAAGTCGCTCGGCTACTCGATCTACTACACCCTGGTGAATCTCGGCGGCGCGATCGGTCCGCTGCTCGCCATGCAGGTGCGGGAGAATCTCGGCATCGCCTATGTCCTGGTGATGTCGTCGATCGTCAGCCTCTGCCTCATCGCCGGCACGTTCTTCTTTTTCCGCGAACCGCCGCGGCCCGCGGACGCCCCGCCGGCGAAGTCGATGGCCGGCGTCCTGGCCGACATGTTCATGGTCTTCAAGGACCTGAAGTTCATGAGCTTCCTGGTGATCTTCTCCGGGTTCTGGATCATGTTCTGGCAGATCTTCTACGCCCTGCCGTTCTATGTGCGCGACGTCCTGCATTTCGAGAAGTTCGAGATCATCGAAACCGTCGACGCCTGGACGATCATCCTGATCACCATTCCGATCACGGCGCTCGCCAAGCGGGTGAAGCCGCTGGCGGCGATGACCCTGGGCTTCGCCATCGCCTCGGCCTCCTGGTTCCTGATGGGGGCGATTCCGACCCTCACCGCGACGATCGTGGCGATCGCCATCTATGCGATCGGAGAAGGGCTGCAGGCGCCGCGCTACTACGAGTACGTCGCCGACCTCGCGCCCAAGGAGCAGGTGGGCACCTACATGGGCTTCGCTTTCCTGCCGGTGGCGATCGGCACCTTCGTCGCCGGAGCGATTGCCGGTCCGTTGGTCGAGCGCTACGTCGGCGTGCGGCAGGACGGCATCTTCACACCCGGCCCGGAGTTCGCGCATGCCGGCCGGATGTGGTTCTGGGTCGGCGGGATCGGCATCGTTTCGACTCTCGCCATGCTCGCCTATGACCGCCTCGTCGTGAAGCGGCCTTGAGGCGGGACGGACGCCGGCGGTGACCCAGATAGCTGCGATTCGGGGATGACGACGATGAAGAACACGAAGATTTCCATCCTCGGCCTGGGCATGATGGGCCAGGCGATCGCCAGCGGACTGATCCAGGGGCATCACGCCAAGCGCCTTCTCTCCGGGACGACGCGCACCCGGGCTGGCGCGACGCGGCTCAGGGCGCAGCTCGGCATCGCAGTCGGCGCCGACAACGTCGGGGCGGTGGCCGGGGCAGACGTCATCGTGTTCGCGCTCAAGCCGATGCAGGTGCTCGAGGTCGCCCGCGAGCTCGCCGCCGCCGGTGCCGTGGCGCCGCGGACGCTGGTGATCTCGATCGCCGCCGGGGTCACGACGGGCCAGCTCGAGGAGATTCTCGGACCGAAGGTGGTGGTCGTCCGGGCGATGCCGAACACGCCGTGCAGCATCGGCTGCGGCACGACCGTGCTCTCGCCCGGCAAGCGGGCCGGAGAGGGGCACATCGCGACGGCGCGCCGGATCTTCGCGCCGCTCGGCCGGGTCCTCGAGCTCGAGGAGAAGCACATGAATACCGTGACGGGGCTCTCGGCTTCCGGTCCGGCCTTCGTCTACGTGATCCTGGAAGCGCTCGCCGACGGCGGAGTGGCGCGCGGCCTGCCCCGGCAGACGGCGATCGAGATGGCGGCGCAGATGGTCTACGGCGCCGCTTCGATGGTGCTCGCCACGGGCCGCCACCCGGCGGCGCTGAAGGACGATGTGACGACTCCGGCCGGGTGCACGATCGCCGGGATCCTGGCACTCGAGGACGGCCGGATCCGCAGCGTCCTGTCGCGCGCCGTCGAAGTGGCCAGCGTGCGCGCCGGCGAGCTCGCCTCCGGCAAATAGTCCACGAGAGAGACGATGGAACGAAAGCGAGGGGAGCTGCGATGAAGAGGATCCTGAGCGCGGGCCTGGCGGGTGGACTGGTGGTGTTCCTGTGGGGCTTCGTCTCGCACGCCCTCCTCCCGGTCGGTGAAATGGGTTTGAGTTCCATGCCGGTGAACTCGCCGCTCCTCGAGTCGATGAAGAGCCACCTCGCGGAAGATGGGCTCTACTTCTTCCCCGGCAAGGAGGCCGGGCGCAAGCAGACCGAAGCCGAAGACGCGGTGTGGGCCACGAAGTACCGGATGGGCCCGACCGGCCTGCTGCTCTTTCACCCGACGGGAAGCGAACCGATGTCGCCGAAGAACCTCGGGCTCGAGCTCGCGACCGACGTAGCGGCGGCGGTCCTCCTCGCTTACCTGCTGGTGGCGATCGGTGGCAGCACCGGCGCGCAAGTGCGGATGGCGAAACAGGTGCGGATTGCGATGGTGGCGGGGGTCTTTGCCTGGATCTCGATCAGCGTCCCGCACTGGAACTGGTACGGCTTTCCCTTCGCCTTCATCCTGGGCGAGCTCATCGATCAGGTAGTCGGGTGGACACTCGCCGGCCTGGTGATGTCGCTCCTCTGGCGGCGTGCCGAGCGGCGGGCGATCCTCCAGGCCGAGCGCCACTGGGAGAGCTAGCGCTCCGGCCCGACAAACGGGCTTCGCGCGACCGGCGAAGGCCGGCCCGCGATCAGCCGTTCTTTTGCGCGAATTCGGCCATGAAGGCGACCAGGGCGTCGACGCCGGCCTCGGGGAAGGCGTTGTAGATCGAGGCCCGGATGCCGCCGACCGAGCGGTGACCCTTGAGGCCGTCGAGGCCGGCAGCGGTCGCCTCGGAGACGAACTTCTTCTCGAGCTCCTCGGAAGGCAGCCGGAAAGTCACGTTCATCCACGAGCGGCTCTCCGGTTGGGCGTGGCCGCGGTAGTAGCCCGCGTTGCCATGGGCGCCGTCGATCGCCGCGTAGAGCTTCGCCGCCTTGCGCCGATTCTTCGCCTCGACGGCCGGAAGACCGCCCTCTGCCAGGAGGTGCTTCAGCACCAGGTGCAGGATGTAGATCCCGAACGCGGGCGGCGTGTTGTAGAGCGAGCGCTCCTTGGCGTGAGTGGCGTAGTTCAAGTAGGCCGGCGTCGACGCCGGCGCCTTGCCGAGCAGGTCCTCCCGCACGACGACCAGCGTGAGGCCGGCGATCGACAGGTTCTTCTGCGCCCCGCCGTAGATCATCCCGTAGCGCTCGATCTCTACCGGCCGGCAGAAGATGTCGGACGAGGCGTCGTTGACCAGCGGGACGCCCTCCGGGACCTCGGGCAGGTGGTGCCACTGGGTCCCGAAAATCGTGTTGTTCGAAGTCATGTGGACGTAGGCCGGCGCCGCGCTGTAGCGGATCTCGCTCTGTAGCGGGATGCGGTCGTGGTTCGTTGCCTTCGAGCTGCCGGCGATGTGCACGGTGCCGAGCTTCTTCGCGTCGGCAATCGCCTTCTCCGACCAGACGCCGGTCTCGATGTAGTCGGCGGTCCCGCCGGCCGGCAGGAGGTTCATCGCCAGCATCGCGAACTGCAGCGTCGCTCCGCCCTGCAGGAAGAGCACCTGGTAGCCGTCGGGGACGCCCGCGAGCTTGCGCAGGTTGGCCTCGGCGCCGAAGCAGATCTCTTCGAACGGCTTCGAGCGGTGGCTGATTTCGAGGATCGACATGCCGACGCCGGGCAGCGCCAGGAGGTGCTCACGTGCCTCTTCGAGCACCGGCAGGGGCAGCACCGCCGGACCGGCGGAGAAGTTGAAGATGCGGTGGACAGTCGTCATGGGAGGAATCTCCGGAGGGACCTGCGTAGGAGCAAATTGTATCAACGTGGGGCGAGCCGGCGCGCCAGAGCCTCGGCCAGCGGTCGCGCCAGCCGGGCGACCTTGCGCGAACCGACCGGCGAGGGGGTGAAGGGTCCCCAAGGGGCGCCCAGCAGATCGCGGCGGAACTCGGCGCAGAGGACCTGCCCGGGATGGGCGAGGGCATACCGGTAGCCCATCGTCGCCGGATGCAGGTGATAGGTGGCGTTCTCGCCGGTCGCGAGGCCCAGCCCGCCATAGGCGGCTCGAAGTTCCGCAACCAGTCCCGTCGGAGCCAGATCGTTCCCCGCGGCATCCTGCGTGATGAAGTCCACTCCAGGCCGCTGCGTCCAGCGGGCGTAGGCTTCGGGCTGATAGGCCTCACGCAGCGCGGTGACGATGTCGGCGTCGACCGCGACCTCGACCGACCGCGGGGCGTAGCTGTGCAGCGCCACGGCGAGCCCGCCACCGTCCTTGGCAGAGCAGGTCTCCCGGTACAGCTTCGCAACCGCAGCGTGGTATTGCTGGTAGAGGGAAACCAGCATCTGCTGGTCGCGTGCTTCGGTGATGTAAGGCGGGAGACCGGGGGTCATGCCGCTCGCGGCCGATGCGGCGATCTCGCGGTTGAGATCGATGAAGGTGCGCGGCACCAGCGCCCGAACGACCACGACCCCCTTTACCGAAGCCTTTCGCGCTGAGCCCGTCAGCCGAGCCGCGACCTCGCGGGCGAGCTCCGGCACCCCGAAATCGGTATTGACGTGGAAGAACTGCTCGAGCCGCGCCGGCAGCGGGCTCGCGACCCGCGCCGCGACCGCGTCAAAGTGCTCCCGCTCCGTCGCGCCATGCGGCAGCTCGATCAGGAGGTCGGCCGGCCCATCGCCGCCGAACCGGAAGACCTCGCAGACGCTTTCGATCGATTCCTGCGTGCGGCGAGGTGCAACTGGTTGCGGGCGAGGCATGGCCGAGAGCAAATCATATCGCCGCCCGGAGCGTGTGGCCGGTGCCGCGGAGTTGTCGTATCTTCACTGCAGGCGCCTTCATCGAGGAGACCTCCTTGCCGCTCTCCTGGAACGAGATCCGTGACCGATCGGTGGCCTTCGTCCGCGAGTGGGCTCTGCGTGGAATCGTCAGTTGATTCCTCTGGGCTGCATGAGTTCGAAGTCAGGCCCGGGCAATAGTCGCTTCTCGCCGGAGCCCGGGCCCTGGGGGAAGCGAAAGCGATGAAGCGGGGCGAGATCCGGAGTCGACGGCAACTCGAGAAGGAGGGGCCGCGCATCGCCGTGCGGCGCGGCCGGGCGGTGAACCGGCGGAAGTGGTCGGCGGCGCAGGTGAAGCTCCTGGGCAATCTCTCCGACGACGAGGTGGCGCTCCGCATCGGCTCTTCGCGCACCATCGTGCAGGCGGAGCGTGTGCGTCGCGGCATTCCGCCCTTCGCTCCTCGAAGCGGATCGCACGCCTGGACCGAGCGCGAGCTGGCCCTTTTGGGAACGGCCTCCGACGCGGCGGTAGCGGCCGAGCTCGGAGTGTCGCGACCCGTCGTGACGATCAAGCGCCGAATCCTCGGCATTCCATCCTTCAATGCTCCGCCTCACGACGCACACACAGTGAATTGGACTGCCGACGAGGAGGCGATGCTCGGCAAGGTCTCCGACGCACAACTTGCCGAGATCCTCGGGCGTTCGAGAGCGGCCGTATACCTGCGGCGGCGGATGTTGGGAATTCGGTCTTCGAAACCGGGGCCGATCAAGATCCGCTGGACGAAGCGGCGGCTCGTGCGCCTGGGCAAGGACACTGACGATGCCATTGCACGCGAGCTCGGGGTTCATTCCTCTTCCGTGCAGCGCAAACGCCTGGAGCTCGGCATCGCCGCCTGGGTCGCGAAGGGCCCGGTCGTGGTTACGCGCGAGCTCAGGCGCCTACTGCGGTCGCCGAACACCGTCGTGCATGCGCGCACGGGACTCAAGAACGAGACCATCAACGATCTGCGCGAGAAAGTCGGGATCGCCGCGCCGCCGAACTTCATCGACACTCCGTGGACCCCCGAGGCGATCGCTCGGCTGGGCAAAGTCCCGGATGCCCGGCTCGCCGCCGAGCTGGGCGTTTGCCTGTCTGCCGTCCGCGGTCGAAGGCTCGCCGCGCAGCGCCCGCCCTCCCGACCTCAGCGGCGCTGGGCGGCCGGGGAAGTGAAGCTCCTGCGGAGCCGACTCTCGCTCGAGGCTCTTTCCGAGCGCCTAGGGCGCTCGGTGGCCACGATTCGAGCCAAACTGCACTACATGCGAAAAAAGCGGCAGCGCCGTGCTGCCGGCTGAGCCCTCTCATCTAGAGGCCAGCCATAAAGCTGGTATCGAGTATGGTACGCTTTGCGGCATGAGCGAAGTGCAGAAGATCACTGTGGAAGTACCGGCAGAGTTGTTGGCGAAAGCGCGGGCGGCCAGCGGCGAAAGTTTGACGGCGACGGTGCGAGAAGGGCTGAGACTGGTCGCGGCGGGACAGGCATTCAAGAACCTGCGGGCGAAGCGCGGCAAGGTCCAGTTCTCCCAGACGCTGGCGACTCTCCGCGACGATCGGGAGTAGGCGGGAGTGATCGCGGCGGACACGAGCAGCTGGATCAGCTATCTTTCAGGAGAAGCAGGCGAAGACGTTACGATGCTCGATCGTGCCCTCGAACAAGGTCAGGTCTGCGTGCCGGTGCCGGTACTGACTGAGTTGTTGAGCAATCCAAGACTGGATGAAGGAACGGTCCAGGACCTACTCGAGCTGCCGCTCCTCGAGCCCACGCCAGGCTACTGGGTGCGCGCCGGCGGGTTGCGCGCGAAGATCATCGAAAAAGGCCGCCGCGCGCGGCTCGGCGATGCCCTCATCGCGCAACTGTGCATCGACCACAAGATTCAGCTCATTACTCGTGACCGGGACTTCCGCGCCTTCGTCGATGCGGGAGAGCTGTCGATTCTCTATTCCTGAGTTTGCTCTTTGGATGCCATGGACTCGCAGGTCATGAGGCGCGGAGACTCCATGAGAGTCGGCGTCGCGCTCCGCACTCTTGTGAAATCGAGAGCATGTCGACCGAGGTTGGATGAATGACCCACCGGAAGATTCGCGGCGTCGAGATTGTGCGCGACACCGCCGGAAAGCCAACGGCAGTTCGGCTCGACCTGCGTATGCACGGGCAGCTTTGGGACGAGATTTACGATTGCCTTCTCGCGAAGCTGCGCGAAGCCGAGCCGCGAGAATCGCTCTCCGAGGTCCAGACCCACCTGGAGTCCTCGCGGTGCCGCCGATAGTCCTCGCTAGATTTCGTGGACGAGCAGTCCGTCGCGGAGCTTGGGCTCGAACCAGGTGGACTTGGGGGGCATGATTTGGCCGGCGTCGGAGACCGCGATGAGGTCGGCGACGGAGACCGGGAACATGGCGAAGGCGCCGGCGGCTTCGCCGGCGTCGACCCGCTTCTCGAGCTCCTTTGTGCCGCGGATGCCGCCCACGAAGTCGATCCGCTGGTCGGTTCTGGGGTCGCCGATGCCCAGCAGTGGGGTCAGCACATTCTCCTGGAGGACGTTGCAATCGAGGTTCTCGAGCGGAGAAGCTCCAGTAAAGGTGGGCAGCACGAACGTCTGCCAGCGTCCGCCCAGGTAGAGGCCGACGTGACCTTTGTGGTCCGGCTGCGGGGGGCCGTCGACAAACGCAAATCGTTCTCGGAGCTCAGCGAGCAGGTGCTCGGCGGTCTTGCCCTGGAGGTCTTTCACCAGGCGGTGGTAGGGCAGGACCTGGACCTGGTCGTCGGGGAAGGCGACGGCGAGGAAGTTCTCGGCGCTGCCGGCGTTGGGGCTCGGGGCATGCGGCGAGTGGCCGGCCGCAATCTCGGCGCGGGTTCGCCAGGCCGAAGCAGCGCGGTGGTGGCCGTCGGCGATGTAGAGCTCGGGAATCCCCGCGAACGCGGCGACCAGAGCGTCCCGGTCGGCGCCCGAGGCGCGCCAGACGGTATGCGCGACGCCGTCGGCGGCGGTGAAGTCGAACAACGGCTCGCAAGCGGCCACCTGCGTCACGATGTCGTCTACCTTTGCTGAAGCTTTGTAGGTAAGGAAGACCTTTCCCGTCTGGGCGCGCAGCTCGCACATATGGTGCGTACGGTCGTCCTCTTTGTCCCTGCGGGTCTTCTCGTGCTTCTTGATCCGGCCGTTCTCGTACTCGTCGACGCTCCAGGTACCGGCGACCCCCGTCTGCGTGTGATTTCCCATCTTCAGCTGATAGACGTAGAGCGCAGGCTCAGCCTCGGTCTCGAGCGGCGCGGCTCGGCGCAGGGCGTCGAGGTTCGTTCGCGCCAGGGCATATACCGCGTCGGAATGCACGTCGGTCTCTTCGGGCAGGTCGATTTCGGAACGTGTGACGTGCAGGAAGGAGAGGGGATTGCCGGCCGCGAGCGCCCGCGCCTCCGCGGTGCTGACGACGTCGTAGGGCACCGAGGAGACCAGCGGTGCCCCCTGTGGAGTCGGACGCAACGCGCGGAATGGGGTCAGTTTTGCCATAATCACGATTCTAGGACGGATTCCAGGTGGGATTTCGAACCGGAGTCCATGGATGCGGGCCCCTCCGCGAGCTCTCGAGGATCTTCGATACATGGGTGCAATCAGGGTGGGTATCGTCGGTTGCGGTCGAATCGGTCGCAACCTGGTGCGTATTCTCGGACGCTCTTCCGGGATCGAGTTGCGGGCGATCATCGATCCGGCCGATCCGGAGGGCATCGAATACCTGCTCCGGTTCGACACCCTTCTCGGACGGTTCCCGGCGCCGATCTCCCGGCGTGACGGCATACTCGAGATCGACGGCCGCGAGGTCGCCCTGCTCGCTCCGCCGGTGGGCGCCGGTGGGGCGGGGGCGCCCGACTGGAAGGCGCTCGGCGTGGACATCGTCATCGAGGCGAGCGAGAGTCTGCAGAGTCGGGCGGCACTCGAAGCTCATCTCGCGAACGGCGCGTCGCGCGTGCTCCTCTGCTCGCCGCCGGTCGAGCCGCCCGACGCCACGATCGTGATCGGGGTCAATGACCGGAGCCTCGCGGCGGAGCACCGCATCGTCTCGGCGGGCTCGGTCACGGCCAACTGCGCCGCGCCGGTCCTCAAGGTCCTGGCCGCGGAGTTCGGCCTCGAGCGCGTCTTCCTGACCACGGTGCACGCCTACTCGAACCACCTGCGCCTCGCCGACGTGCCCGCGGAGGACATGCGCAGCGGGCGCGCGGCGGCCGAGAACATCATTCCTCAGCCGACCAACGCCGACGAGCTGATCGCCGAGTTGGTGCCCGAGCTCGCCGGGAAAATCTCGGGATTGGCGGTCAATGTGCCGGTGGCGAACGGCTCGATCGTCGACCTCACCTGCTGGCACCCCGGCGCGGTCACGGTCGAGGCGATCAACGCCGCCCTGAAGAGCGCGGCCGATCAGGGCCTCTACGGTGTCCTCGCCTACGAGACCGAGCCGATCGTCTCCTCGGACATTCTGCGCTCGACCTATTCGGGCACCTTCGATTCGCTGTCGACCATGGTCATCGGCGGCAAAGTGTCGAAGACACTTACCTTCTACGACAACGGCTGGGGCTACTGCCATCGCGTGATCGACCTCCTGCGCCGGCTCTCGACCTTCGCCGCGGGGGAGCAGCGATGACCATTCGGGTCGGGATCAACGGCTTCGGACGTATCGGGCGCTCCGTCTTCCGGATCTTGAGCGACCGGGCGGACGTCGAGGTGGTCTGCATCAACGATCTCTTCGAGAACGAGCACCTCGCCTACCTGCTCGAGTACGACTCGGTAATGGGACCGTTCGGCAAGCAGGTGACTTTCGACGACGAAACGATGGTCGTGGCCGGGCACTCGATCCGCATGACGGCGGAGAAGGATCCGGCGGCGATCCCCTGGGGCGAGCTCGGAGTCGACGTCGTGATCGAGGCGACCGGCGTCTTCAGGAGCCGTGAGAAGCTCGAACGGCACCTCGCAGGGGGCGCGAGGAAGGTGATCCTGACCGTGCCGCCCAAGGACGAGATCGACCGGATGATCGTGATGGGAGTCAACGAGGGGCAGCTCGAGCCGACCGACCGTATCGTCTCGAACGCCTCGTGCACGACGAACTGCCTGGCGCCGATTGCCCGCATCCTCGACGAGGCCTTCGGCATCGAGGAGGGTTTCGTGACGACCGTCCATGCCTACACCAACGACCAGCGGCTCGCCGACGTCCCGCACAAGGACCTGCGGCGGAGCCGTGCAGCCTCGGCCAACATCATCCCGACCTCGACCGGCGCGGCGCGGGCCGTCGGCAAGGTGCTGCCGCGGCTCAAGGGCAGGCTCGACGGCGTGGCGCTGCGGGTGCCGGTGCCCGACGGCTCGCTGGTCGACTTCAGCTGCCGGCTGGCGAAGCGGCCGACTGTCGCCGAGATCAACGCTGCCGTGGAGCGCGCGGCCGCCTCCGACCTCGTGCGCATCGTCGAGTACAGCACGCGACCGTTGGTTTCGACCGACATCATCGGCAACGCGCATTCGTCCATCTTCGACGCCCTGTCGACCCAGAGCCTTGGCGACGGCTTCGCCCGCGTCGTCGCCTGGTACGACAACGAGTGGGGTTATTCGCAGCGGGTCGTGGACCTGCTCTTCCTGCTCTCCGGCGGCGGAGCGCAGCCCGTGAGGAGTGAATCGTGACGCGGATCGGAGTTTTCGGCTGGGGAGTCGTCGCGCCGCTCTCGAAGAACATCGAGGCGTTCGAGCACCACCTGCAGTCGAAGGAGAGCTGGCTCACGCCGTTCGAGGGCTTCGGCCCCTCGAACTTCCTCGTCGGGCAGCCGGACTTCGACTTCGCGGACTACAAGCCGTGGATCGACGCCCGATTCCCGCCCAGCCGCTTCGCGCAGCTCACCGAGAAGATGGACCTGCCGACCCTGTTCGCGGTCGGCGCCTTCATTCAGGCGCTCGCGCAGAACCCCGGGATCGAGCAGCTCCTGCACGAGCTCGGTTCGCAGGCCCACGTTTATGTCGGCACCGGCCTCGGAGCGCTCGGCACGATCGAGTCGGTTTCGCTGCAGCTGCACCGCGCGCAGCGCCGTTGGGACCGCTTCTGGGCAGCGCCGGAGCGCAACGAGCCGCTGCGCCGTTTCCTCGCCGGTCAGGGTGCCCCGGAAGGCAGCCTTCCGCCGGTCGATCCGGCGACCCTCCCCGACGAGGATCGCGAAGAAGTGGAAGAGCAGTGGTGGCATTTCTGGGCCGGACATTCGCACGAGCTCCGGGCCTTTCTCGTCGAGATGCGAGAGATCGAGTCGCTCGCCGTGCAGGGCACGGTCGAGACCGGCAAGCTCGGCCTGATCAAGGAGAAGCAGCGGCGTATTCAGCGGATGCTGAAGGCCTGGGCCTGTCCGTCGCCGCCCTGGCGCGAAGTACCGGCGAACCTGCTGTGGAACATCCACAACGCACCGGCGGCGCAGATCTCGATGATGGGCCGGATCACCGGGCTGACCTTCGCTCCCGTGGCCGCCTGCGCGACCTTCGGCGTGACCTTGAAGCTCGCCATGGATGCCATCCGCCGCGGCGAGGCCAAGGCCGTGGTCATCGGTGCCACCGATCCGCCGCCACTGCGCCTGATGGTCGGGGCGTTCCACAACGCGCGGGTCGGGGCGGCCGACGGGTCGGTCTCCAAACCGATGACCGGCCTGCGCGGCACTCACGCCGGCGGTGGCGCGGCGGTCTGGATCGTCGGTGACCTCGACTTCCTGCGCGCCCGGGGCTTCCACCCGATCGGCATGGAGCCGCTCGCGGTCGGTGTCTCGTCGGACGCCGAGCACATCATCACGCCCTCGAAGACGGGGCCGACGACGGCGATCCTGCAGGCCCTGAGGGAGTCGGGGGTGCCGCCCGAAGAGATCGGGTCGTGGGACCTGCACGCCACCGCGACGCCCGGGGACTTCCTCGAAGTCGAGAACATGCGCAGCGTCCTGCACGAGAACGTCCTGGTCACGGCGCGCAAGGGGACCTTCGGCCACGGCATGGGCGCGAGCGGCGGTTGGGAGCTCACCGCCCAGTACCTGGGCTACCAACGGGGCGTGATCTTTCCGACGCCGCTCGCTCGCACCGAGCTCAATCCGGAGATTGCCCGCGTCCACGAACGCTTTGCTTTCAACGAGGGATGTCCCGTGCCTCCGGGCGCCGCCGGCAAGCTCTCGATGGGAGTCGGCGGCATCAACGCCTGCGTGATCTCGAAGCCGCTCGCGGACTGAATCCCCGATCGCTTCGCGAGACGCCTGACGCGACGCCTCCACCCGCCGACCGACGCCCCATGCCCCTACGGAAGGCTCTCTCGCCCGATCTGCTGCGACGCCTCGCGGTGGTCCTGGGCCTGCTCGTCTCCATCGTCATGGTCGCGCGGTCGCAGGCCGGCGGCGACCAGCTCAATCTGCTGGCGCGCGGCTGGCTGCTCGCCGAGCGCGGCGAGCTCATTCCGTATGGAAATCCACTTTCCTCGGGCGGCGACGGACCGGGGATCGCGACCACCCTCACCGTCGCCGCGCCGCTCTACGTCTGGTCGCATCACCGTGCGCCGGTGGTCCTCCTCTGGATCCTCCATCTCGCGGCCTGGGTGATGCTCGACCGGCGGCTGCGTACGGTATTCACGCCCTGGGAGCGCGCCGCATTCGCCGTCGTCTATTGGCTCAATCCCTGGCGCCTCGAGGCGTCGGCCTATCTCTGGAATCCGAACTTCCTCTATTTCGCCGGTGCGCTGCACTTCGCCACGGGCTTCGATCAGCGCGAGCGGGCCCGCTTCGGCGCCTCCTTCCTGCACATCCTGGCGCTCGGGGTGGGTGCGCAGCTGCATCCGGCGATGCTGCTGCTCATCGTCGCCTCGCTCCTGCTCTGGCGGCGCGGCGCCGTGCACGTGCACTGGGGCGGAGTTTCGGCCGGTGTCTTCGTCACCGTCCTCCTGCTCGTTCCCTGGTGGCAGGCGGCGGCCGCGGAGCCGGCGATCGTCGCCGCCGGCGAAGGCTTCCCCTTCCGCGGCCTGATCTGGTTCCAGCCGTGGATCAAGGGGCTCTCCTACTGGCTGCGCTACCCCTCGCTGCTGATCAACAAGCAGAGTGCCATCTTCGACTTCAGCGCGCTGCTCGGCGCCGGCGCGGACCGCCTGCTGGCGCCGCTCGCGAAGGGGTTCGTCGGCGTCGCCGGAGCGGCGTCGATGTTCGCCGTGCTGATGGCGAACATCGACTTCTTCCGCCGCCGCTTCGCCGCCGGCGCGCGCGCGGCATTCGCCCGGCCGCTCCATCCCGATCCGCGCCGTTTCGTCGAGGACTACGCCTTCTGGTGCTTCGTGTCGGCGGTGGTGGTCTTCGCGGCGGCGCCGACGACGCCGCAGAGCTGGCAAGCGGTGCCGCTCTTCCAGGCGGCCGTCCTGCCGGTCGTCTTCTGGCTCGGGCGCAAGCTCGACGCTCCCGTCCACGCCCTCGCTGCCCGGCGTGCGCTCGCGGCGACGGCGACCGCGGCGCTCCTGCTGCACATCGCGCTCGCCGTCGGTGGCCACAACTTCCGCTGCGGAGGGCGGGCAGCCGTCGGCATCCCCCTGCGCGCCGCCTCGCCGATGTTCGAGGATCTCGGACTGCAGGCGACCTGCCCCTGGTCACTCAGCGTGCCGAACGAGTGGTGGCCCGACGTCCTGCCGGAAGAGTAGCGCCGGCGCGCTTTCCCGTCTCGACGCGACCTACGGACAGGTCGCGACGTTGTCGTCCGCGAGAACCGGTTCCGCCGGGGCCAGATAGACGACGCGCTCGACGCCGGGCCGGCGGGCGAGCGCCCGCACGGTCGCCGCCGAGAACTGGCTGCGATGCAGGCGGGCGGCGGCGACCGAGTAGCTCCAGGTGCCCGGAACTCCGGCGATGTCCGGTGTCGCCGTATAGCCGAACGTGCCGGCGCGCGCGCCCGCCGCTGGGGAGTAGCGGATGAAGGGCGGCGCCGCGGTGACCTCGACAAGGGTCTCGAGCAGGAAAGTCGCCGGCATCGGGTCCAGGCGGTCACGCGCCGCGAGGAGCAGTTCGCCCGCCGCCCGGTGGTCGCCGTGGCAGGTGGCGCCGTGCCGGGGATCGAAGGTCAGGATGAGGTCGGGAGCCAAGCCGCGCAGGAAGCCTTCGAGCCGCGTGACGAGCGCCCCGTGGCCGCCCGAAGCTGCGTCCCACCCGGCGAGTCCGCCGCCGTCCGGCAGTGTCCACAGGGTGAGCTCGGCGCCGAAGAGGGCCGCCGCCTGCTGCATCTCCTGGGTGCGCACCGTGGCGAGATCCGGCAGGCAACCCTCCGGCCGCAGGCAGACCCCGGCTTCGCCGCGCGTCAACACGAGGAAGTGGCAGGCGAGCCGCTCGAGGCGGCAGAGCTTGGCGATTGCTGGCGCGACCAGAACCTCGTCGTCGGGATGGGCGGCGACCCAGAGGACCGACTGCACCCCCGGAAACAGGGGCGGGGAGTGCGGCGTCGGCAGGGGATCGAGGATCCCCGGCGTCGAGAGCGCCGCGAGGATCCCCGGCGTCGTCGCCGGTATCGCCAGGATCGCCAGGATCGCCAGCAGCTGAAGCCAACGGATCATCTTCGAAACGCGGCGCCGTGCGAATGCGGGGAGCGGATCCATGGCGCGCCTAGTGTACGGCCGCTAGCGATCCGGCGCGGCGGCCCCCGTGGCGAGCATCCGGCCGACGATCTCCTTCACCAGCTTCGCCGCGACCCGGGCGGTCGTCCCGCCGACATCGCAGAGCGGGTTGTACTCGACGACATCGGCGCCGACGATCGGACCGGGAAGACGCTGAATCAGCGAGATCACGTCGCGCACCGTAAGTCCCCCCGGCTCCTGGTGCGACACTCCGGGGGCGAAGGCGGGGTCGATCCCGTCGAGGTCGAGAGAGAGGTAGACCGGCCCTCCAAGAGCAGGGCGCCGGCCCTCCTCCCAGGCGCGCATGTCGATCACCTCGACCCCGAATCGGTCGGCCTGGGCACGCTGGTGGCCGCTCATCGTGCGAATGCCGATCTGGACCAGTCGCGCGACGAGACCCTCCTCGAGGATGCGCGCGAAGGGGCAGGCATGCGAGAAGCGATCCCCTTCGAAGATGTCGTTGAGATCGGGATGGGCGTCGACGTGGACCAGCGTGAGCTCCGGGAAGCGCGGTCCGACGGCGCGCAGCACGGGAAAAGACACCGAGTGGTCGCCGCCGAGAGCGATCGCCCTGCCGCCGGCCGCGTAAACCGCGGCGACGCCGGCTTGGATGCGTTCGCGCGCTCCGGTGCTGTCGGGCGGCAGCTCGAGATCGCCGGCGTCGGCCAGCGCTCCCGCTACGGAGATGTCGATCAGCGCTTCGCTCCACGGATTCGTCGCCTCCGACCAGAGCTGCTTCCGGATGAGCTGTGGGGCGGCCGCCGGTCCGCGCAAGAACGACGAGCTCGCGTCGTAGGGCAGGCCGAGCAGCGTCGGGGTGCGGCTCATGCCGTGACCTCGCCGCTCGCCCTCACCTCGACCGGGGCGAGCACGGGGCGCTTCGGCTGGCGCCGATCGCCGGACGACCGGCCGAGCGAGTGCCGGAGCAGCCAGGGAAGGAGATAGTCCCTGCCCCAGACGAGCTCGTCACGCAGGCGGCGCGCCGCAGAGCGCGGCGCGGCCGGCGGCAGCGGCAGGCGCCAATCCTCGTCGGCGTCCGGGATCCCGAGCGCATGCGCGAGCGCCGCAGCGATGCGCGCGTGCCCGAGGGCATTGGCGTGCAGCCGATCTGGGCTCCAGAGGCGCGGATCGGAGGCGACGGGGTGAACGGCGAAATCGACCAGCAACGTATCGGTCCGCGCGGCGGCGGCGCGAATCGCCGCGTTGAGCGCCGCGAGGCGCGGCGCGAGTCGGCGTGCCATCGGCATCACCGGCACGAGGTCGGGCATGGTGAAGGTGAGGAGGGCGGCGCCGGTCGCGCGCACCGCCGCCATCATCTCCTCGAGGTCGGCGGCGACCGCGGGCAGATCGAAGCTCCGAGACACCACGTCGTTGGTGCCGGAGAAGAGGGTGACGAGGTCGGGGCGCATGGCGAGTGCGCAGGCCAGTTGCTGGTCGCGGATCTCGCGCGTCTTTCTGCCGCGCACGCCGAGGTTGGCGTAGAGAAGGCCTCCCTGGCCGGCCTGGACGCGCGCGAGATGCTCGGCCAGCCGGTTCGCCCAGCCCCGGAAACTGCCGTCGCCGGACGGATCGTCGAGGCCTTCGGTCGAGCTGTCGCCGATCGCCACATATCGTTCGAAACTTCGGCCAGCGCGGTGTTCGAGGCGGCGCGCGCGCGGGCTCGGGGCTTCGATCCCGGGACACATCAGGGGTGAGCGCCGGCCGTGGAACCGAGGCAGGCCAGGGCGACGGCTTCGGCGACCTGGATGCCGTCGATCGCCGCGGAGAGGATGCCGCCGGCGTAACCGGCGCCTTCGCCGGCGGGGTAGAGGCCGGGAGTGCTGATGCTCTGCAAGCTCAGGGCGTCGCGGCGGATCGAGATCGGTGACGAGGTGCGGGTTTCGACGCCGGTCAGCAGGGCATCGGGCATCGCAAATCCGGGGATCTTGCGATCGAAGGCCGGAATCGCCTCGCGGATCGCGGTGATCGCCCAGTCCGGGAGGCAGGTCGAGAGATCGGCGGGCTTCACTCCCGGAGTGTACGAGGGCAGGACGCTGCCGAGAGCCGTCGAGGGGTGCCCGGCGAGAAAGTCGCCGACGCGCTGCGCAGGAGCGTCGTAGTCCGAACCGCCGGCTTCGAACGCGCGCTGCTCCCAGAGTCGCTGGAACTCGATCCCGGCGAGGGGGCCAGCGGGAAAGTCGGCCGGTGTGATGCCGACCACGATTCCGGCGTTGGCATTCCTCTCGCTGCGGTCGTACTGACTCATGCCGTTGGTCACCACCCGTCCCGGCTCCGACGCCGCCGCGACCACCGTGCCGCCCGGGCACATGCAGAAGCTGTAGACGGTGCGACCGTTCGTGCAGTGGTGCACGAGCTTGTAGTCGGCGGCGCCCAGCAACGGGTTTCCGGCCTCGGCGCGATACCGGCAGGCGTCGATGATGGCCTGGGGATGCTCGATTCGGAAGCCGATCGAGAAGGCTTTGGGTTCGATGGTGACGCCCTGGTCGAGCAGCGTCCTGAAGGTGTCGCGCGCGCTGTGGCCGACCGCAAGCACGACCTGGTCGGTGCGAATCTGCTCGCCGCCGGCGAGCTGCACGCCGCGGATGCGACCGTCCTCGAGATGGAGGCGCTCGACGCGGCTCTGGAACCGGATCTCTCCGCCGAGGCCTTCGATCCTCGCGCGCAGGCTCTCGACCACCTTCACGAGCTTGAAAGTGCCGATGTGCGGCCGGTGGATCCAGAGAATCTCCTCCGGCGCACCGGCCGCCACGAACTCGGTCAGGACCTTGCGCCCGAGATGGCGGGGATCGCGCACCTGGCTGTAGAGCTTGCCGTCGGAGAAGGTCCCGGCGCCACCTTCGCCGAACTGCACGTTCGACTCCGGATCGAGGATCCCCTTGCGCCAGAAGCCGAAGGTGTCGACAGTGCGCTCGCGGACCCTTTTGCCGCGCTCTAGGACGATCGGCCGAAAGCCCATCTGCGCGAGCGTCAGCGCGGCAAACAGGCCGCAGGGCCCGGCTCCGACGACCACCGGCCGTGGACCCACGAAGCCGGGCGGCGCCTGCGCCACGAAGCGGTAGGTGGAATCGGGCGTCGGGCCGACATGCGGGTCGTCGGCGAAGCGCCGCAGCAGCTCGGACTCGCGCGGGCTCTCGAGGTCGACGGTATGGACCAGCCGGATGCCGCGGCGCTGTCGCGCGTCCAGGCTGCGCTTGAAGATCGAGTAGCCGGTGAGATCTCCGCTGCCGAGACCGAGACGGTGCCGAATCGCCGCCTCGAGCTCGGCGGTCGAGTGCCCCAGAGGAAGAGCGAGATCGGTGAGTCGGATCATGGGTGAAGGAGCCTCGAATCACTTCGGACGCGCGGTGCTGGCGAGCCAGAGCGCCGAGAGGCCGAGCACGAGAGCGATCGGCGAATAGAGCACGGAATCCCAATACGCGAAAGCTGTTCCGCGCACCGTCTTCCCGAAGCCGACGAGGCGAAAGTCACCGACGGCGCGGAGCACCAGGATCGCTCCCAGGACGATGGTTGCGAAAGTCGCGAGCCGGGGCGGGAAGGAGGGCAGGAGAACTCCGGCGCGCACCAGCACGACGAGCGCTGCGGCGGCGAGCAGTCCCGCGACGGCGAGGGTGGTGCCCGCCGACGGCCGCAAGGCAGGCGTTCCGTCCACGACCGGGATCACTGAGCCGCTCGCGAGCTTGCCGCCGAGCGCCCAGGCGACGTGAAGCGCAGACAGAAGTCCGAAAGCGGCAGCGAGCCCGAGAGCGACGCCTGTGCTTGTTTTCATTGTGTGCGCTTTTCGCGTCGCGGAGGGAGCCCGGGCTAGCCGCGAGCCAGCAGGCTCGTGGCCAGAGCGAGCGCCGCCGGCAGGGCCTGGATCCAGAGGATCTTCCGGCTGGCCGTCGCCGCGCCGAACGCGCCAGCGACCATGACGCAGGCGAGGAAGAAGACGCGCATCTCGAAGCCGGCCTCGCCGCGCCAGAGCGCCCAGCCGAGGCCGGCGGCGAGGAATCCGTTGTAGAGCCCCTGGTTGGCGGCGAGCATCCGCGTCGCCTTCGCCATCTCCGCCGAGAGTCCGAAAGCGCGCCGGCCCGCTGGACTCTCCCACAGGAACATCTCGAGAACCAGGAAGTAGACGTGCAGCAGCGCGACGGCGGCGGTGAGCAAGTCGGCAGTCAGAGTCATCGTGGCTCGATTCTAGCCTCTTGCGCGGCCGGGCCTGCCGCTGATTTCAGTTGTGCTCAACCTCGCCCGCGCCGCTCGCCTGCCGGGCGCGGCGAAGGAAGTCGACGCAGAGCGCCTGCCAGGGGCCGCCTTCGAGGACCATGATCGCGGCCGGATCGAGGCGGTCTTCGGCCCAGGGATCGGGGCCGCCGACCGCCGGATGGGGCGCGATGGCGTAACACTCGGTGCCGCGGGCGACGACACCGGCGGCGTGCAGAGCCCGCACCGAGGCGGCCAGGAGGTAGGTCTCCTGCCAGGCGGGATTGGCGGCGAACCCGGCGAGCGTCGCGCTGTCGGGCGCGAGCTCCTGCACGTCGCCGAAGAAGACGTCGAGCATGCAGCAGGTGCCGTCCTGGCGGGCGTAGAAGAGCGTGCCGAAGCGCGAGGCGAAGAGCGGCTCGCGCCGCTCTCCAGCGAGGCCCCGAGGGAGGATCGTGTCCCAGACCGCGAACCAGTCGGCGATCTCGGGATGCGCCGCGGCGTCGATCAGGAGATCGCCGAGCCCTTCGAGATCGCCGCTCGCGAAGCCTTTCACCACAGGTCCAATACCAGCACGCGGGCTTCGAGCGGTCCGTTCCAGACCGGGATGCGGCGCGTGGGTTTCAGGCCCAGGAGCTTGCCCTGCGTCGCGCCGCCGGCGAAGATGACCGCCTTCCAGCCGCGGTATTTCTGCTTCAGGGTGTCGCCGAGCTCCTTCCAGAGCTCCGGCGAATCGACCAGCCGCTCGCCGTGCGGCGGATTCGCGACCACCAGGCCCGGACCGGCCGGAGGGTCGAAGGCGAAGGCGTCACCTTCGATGAGATCGGTCTGCCCGAGGAGGCCAGCCGCGGCGAGGTTGCGCTGCGAGGCGACGATCGCCTCGCGCGCCAGATCGACGCCGATCATCCGGACTTCCGGGTCGGGCGCCCGGATCGGCTCCTCGCGGATCCCCCGCCAGAGCTCGCGGTCGAAGCCGGGCAAGCGCTCGAAGGCCCAGAGATTGCGCAGGCGGTTCGGCGCCAGACCGAGGGCGATGGCGCCCGCTTCGGCGAGAAACGTCCCCGAGCCGCACATGAGGTCGACGACCGGACCGTGCCCGTTCCAGCCGGAGGCGAGGAGCGCCGCCGCAGCGAGCTGCTCGCGCAGCGGCGCCGCGGTCGAGCTGACGCGGTAGCCGCGGCGGTCGAGCGGCTCGCCCGAGGTGTCGAGGAGGAGCGTCGCGCGGTCGCGAAAGAGCCGCAGCCGCAGCGCGACGTCCGGGCTCGAGCGCTCGATGTCGGAACGCGCCTGGAAACGCTCGCGCTGCGCATCGACGATGCCGTCCTTCGCCTTCATTGCGATCCAGCGCGTGTCGCGGATCTGCGAATGCGAGGACGTCGCCTGGATGGAGAAGGTGCGATCGGGCGAGAAGAGCTCGGCGAGCGGCAACGTCGCCCCGCCGTCGCGCTTCAGAAAGGCGTCCGGAGCGGATTCGACGAGCTCCCTGGCTCCGGTATAGAGCTGGTCGTTGTCTGCCGCGGGCCAGCTCGCGAGCTCGACGAGGACCCGGTTCGCGGTGCGCAACCGCCAGTTCGCCCGCAGGCCGTCGGCGAACGATCCGTCGAAGGCGACGCCGCCGGTCTCCCGGGAACGGACCTCGACTCCGAGCTCGCCCAGCTCGCGCTCGAGGAGCTCCTCGAGCCCGCGGCCGCAGGTGGCTATCCAGCGCATCTTCACTCCAGTCAGGTCCCGGCCCGGTCTCGGACGGCGCTCAACGGTCGCCGAGTGCGAGGCGGCGGTAGTCGCGATTCCAGTAGAGGAGCGGCGCTCCGTCCGGTCGGGGCACCGCGCTCGCCTGAACGGCGCCGATGTAGATCGTGTGGGTGCCGGCCGCGTGGCGCGAGTCGATCGTGCAGTCGAGCCAGGCGACGGCGTCTGCGAGCACCGGCGCGCCGGTCACGGCGGTGGTCCAGCGACCGGCCGCGAAGCGCTCCGAGTCCTTCCCCCAGGCGAAACGATCGGAGAGCGCCTGGTCGGAAGCGGAGAGGATGTTCACCGCGAACACCGCTCCCGGGATCTCGAGGAACTGGTGGGCGCGATGCTTGTGGTCGATGATGACCGCGATGAGCGGCGGGTCCGGCGACACGGAGACGAAGGCCGAGACCGTCAGGCCATGGATCTCCCCGCCCGACTTCAGGGTCACGAGCGTGACTCCGGCGGGAAAGTGACGCAGGGCGTCGCGGAAGGCATCGGCGGAGACGGGCATGGCTCTGGAGGCTCAGATGGCTCGGAAGGCTCGGATGGCTCGGATGGCGCAGGTCCCGGGCAGGGACGGTTTGCTCGAACCCAAGAGGGGAGTTTATCCTCGTTTGTCAGGAGAATCCGTGAGCGATACGACGACACGCGGCATCCGCATCGAGGTCGAGAGCGAATACGAGCCCGAACGGAGCTCGCCTTTCGAGAGTTATTTCTTCTTTTCCTACCATGTGAGGATCTCGAATCTCGGTGAGGCGACGGCGCAGCTGCTCTCGCGGGTCTGGATCATCACCGACTCCGACGGCGAGGTGCAGACGGTCGAGGGCCCAGGAGTGGTCGGAGAGACTCCGGTGCTCGCCCCCGGTGAGACCTTCGAGTACACGAGCTTCTGCCCGCTCAAGACTGCGGTGGGCGCCATGGAAGGGCACTACGAGATGCGTCTCGTCGACACCGGCGAGACCTTCCCGGCTGAAATCGCTCCGTTCACGCTCGCCGTTCCCGGATCGGTGAATTGAATCGGCGGAGTGCCGACTGCTGCCCACGGCTGCGCGCTTTCGTCCGGCGGATCGTTCCCGGGCCGATGCGGGCGGCTTTGCGCCGCACCGTCGCCGACCTGGGACACCGGCGGCGGGACCTCGTCCCCGACCTGCGGGAGCGCCTTTTCCCCGCGCCCGGTCTGCCGCTGCCCCCGGCCCGGCTCCGGCATCGTGTCGGGCCCAACAGCTCGCGCGCCGAGTTCCTGCACGTCGGAGCGCTCTGCGCCGCCGACCTGATGAAGGTCTACGCGCAACTGGGGCGGCCTGCCGAGGGCGACCGTCGCTGGCTCGACTTCGGTTGCGGGTGCGGCCGAGTCGCGCGGCATCTGATCGGAAACGAAGCCTCTCGCCAGGCCGGGATCGACTACAGTGGCGTCGACGTGGACCGCTCGCAGATCGACTGGGCGGCGCGCCATCTCGGCGGCCGATTCGAGGTCATTCCCACGGCGCCCCCGACGGCTTTGGCGAGCGGCAGTTACGACCTGATCTTCACGATCTCCGTCTTCACTCACCTGGACGAGGCCATGCAGGACGCCTGGCTGGCCGAGCTCACCCGCCTCCTGCGCCCCGGCGGACTCCTTCTCGCGACGACCCACGCCCCGGAGATCGCCCGCACCAGCCCCGGAGTCACCGCGCCGGAGCTCGAGCTTCTCGAGCGGACCGGCTTCCTCTTCCGCCCGAGCGTCGGACCGTTCAACGAACAGTCGGCATTCCATTCCGAGGCCTACCTGCGGGAGAACTGGGCGCGGCAGCTCCAACCCCGCGGTTTCTTTCCTTTCGCCCTCGGGAGCTTTCAGGACATTTCCGCCTGGGAAAGGGCCTGACCGGCCCAGGACGATGGGGGCCGTCGAGTGCGGGAACCTTTTCCCCGAGCCGGGTCTCTTCGCAGGTGTAGTGCCCGGCATCGCCTGGTGCGATGCCGCTCCATCGTGCTGGAGGCTCCCATGAAAGTACGCATCCCGTTTGCAACCCTTGCCATCGCCGCCGTCGTCGCTTCGTCTGTCGTTTTTGCGCAGGGCGGCCCCGGAGCCGGGGCCGGATCCGGGACCGGGCAGCACAACTGTCAGGGTCGTCACGCTGGCGGACCGCCGGCCTACGACCGCGCTGCCGAGACGACGGTGGCCGGCCGGGTCGCCGAGCTCCTCCCCCAGCCCTGTGCCTGCGGTGGCCTGCATCTGCGCCTCACGACGGCGGACGGCGATATCGAGGTCGCGCTCGGACCGAGCCAGTACCTCGCCGACATCGGCGCCGCCTTCCTGCCGCAGGACGAGATCCGGGTCATCGGCGCGAAGCCCTCGAACGCCGCGCCGGCCGACTTCCTGGCGCGCTCGATCAGCAAGGGCGACGCCACTTTCGAGCTGCGCGATGCCGAAGGCAAGCCGCGCTGGGCCGGCGCCGGGATGGCCTGCCCGATGCACAAGGACCGCGGCGCAGCCAATGCCGGTTGAGGGTTCGCGGAGGATCCGTTCGGGGCGATGGCGACGGCTTCTCCCGACGGTATGGGTGGCGATCGTGATCGGCGTCGCGCCCGGCACTTCCGGCGAACTGCCGGCGGTGCCGGAGGCGCAACTGGCGGTCGCCCGAACGGCGGCCGACGGTCTCGGCGCCCGCCTGCGCACTCTGCTCACGGCGGAACTGGCGCGTGGCGGCCCGCAGGGGGCGGTCGAAGCCTGCGCCGCGCAGGCCCAGGAGGCCACCTTTGAGGAAGCCGCCCGCCACGGGGTCGCGCTGCGGCGGGTTTCGCTGCAATATCGCAATCCTGCCGATGCGCCGGACGAATTCGAGCGCGCAGCGCTCGAACGGCTGGCGGCGGGGGCGCGGCAGGGGAGTCCGCCGGCCGAGATCGCCCAGGTGACGGCCGGCCCGGACGGCGGGTCGGAGCTGCGCTACCTGCGGCCGATCGTGCTGGCGGCGCCATGCCTCAGTTGCCATGGCAAGGTCGCGGAGCTCGCTCCGGGCGTCGCCGCGATCCTCGCAGAGCGCTATCCGGGCGACCTCGCGACCGGCTATTCCGCCGGCGACCTGCGTGGCGCGGTCAGCGTGCGCGTAGCGTTGCCGAAGGTGTTTCCGGCGGCTGCCGCTCCGGAGGTGCCTTGAGATGAAGAGCCCGGGCGTCGTCGGACTCTCGCCCGAGGAGTTGGAACGCCTGCTGGCGAGTGAAACGATCGTGCTGGTCGACGTGCGGGAGAAGGTCGAGCACTGGCTGGCGTACATCGCGGGTTCGCGGCTGGCGCCGCTCTCTTCCCTGCCGGTCGAGCAGTTGTCGGAAGAGGCTGGCGAGCTCGTTCTCTACTGCCGTTCCGGCAGCCGGTCGGCGAATGCCGCTGCCCGGATCGCGGCCCATGCCGGAGTCTCCGTCCGGCACCTCGAGGGCGGCCTCATGGCCTGGACCGCCTCCGGCAGGCCGGTGGCGCGCTTCGGCGGCGGCTCGGGCAGCGCTTGATCGCAGCCGCTCTCGGCGCGCTCGCGATCGGGTTGGCGCTCGGCTTCCTGGGATCGGGCGGCTCGATTCTCGCCGTTCCGGTGCTGATCTATCTCCTGGGGCAGGAGGAGAAAGTGGCGATCGCCGGCTCGCTCGCCGTCGTGGGCGCCGTCGCGGCGGCGGGGGCCATCGACGCCGCGCGCCGTGGCGCGATCGCCTGGCGCGCGGCGGTGCTCTTCGGCGGTGCCGGCTTCTTCGGCAGCTCGCTGGGGGCCCTGCTGGGTACGCGCTCGTCGGGGACGATTCAGTTGGCGCTCTTCGGCCTGGTCCTCATCGCGGCCGCCGTGGCGATGGCCTTGCGTCGCGTCCCATCGCCTTCCGAGGTTCTCGCGGCAAGCGCATCGCTCTCCGGCCAGCGTTCCGCCGGCAAGTTGGTGCTGGACGGGTTTCTGGTCGGAGGCCTGACGGGCTACGTCGGAGTGGGTGGCGGATTCGCCATCGTACCGGCTCTCACGCTGCTGGGCGGGCTACCGATGTATCTCGCGACCGGCACCAGTCTGGCCGTGATCGCGGCCAACGCCGGCACCGGCTTCGCCTGGCACCTCATGCTCAGCCCGCAACTGCTCCGGGTGCTCGACTGGCCGGTTCTCGGCGCGATCGCTCTGGTCGGCATGGTGGGCAGCCTCGCCGGCCGCCATCTCTCCAGGCGTTTCGACGATCGCGCGCTCCGCCGGGCGTTCGCCGTCGCGCTGGTTCTGCTGGCGATCTTCGTGCTGCGCGACGCCCTGCCGAGAGTTCTCTCTGCCCTCTCCTAAGCCGTTACTGCCACCGTAACCTGCGGTTCGAGCTCGACGGTCGTGCGCATCGAGCGCGCGACGAGACAGGCATCCTCGGCCTTCTGGATCAGCCGCAGCGCCTTTTCGCGGTCCGCCTCGAGAGCGACGGTGACGAGCGGACGCAGGACGATCCTGGCGATCGAGAACTTGCGGTCGTCTCCCTTCTCGAGGAACCCTTCGGCGGCGACGGAGAGTCCGAGGAACTCGAGCTTGGAGAGCTCCGCGACGGCGAGGAACGTCGTCATCCAACAGGCCGCCGCAGAGCCGACGTAGAGGTGTTCCGGCGTCCATTGTCCGCCGGGGCCGCCAAATTGCGGCGGTGAAGCGAGCCCGAGGTCCGGCAGTCCATCCGGCGAGCTTGCGATCGCCTGTTTCCCTCCGGTCGATCGGATCGAGAGCGCATAGGTGCTGTGCAGTTCGGGCATCTGGACGACCCTCCCAGGCTGGCTTCGGAGTTGTCTTGGACAGGCCGCACGTCGATGCCGCGCTGTTCCTATGGGCTAGAGCCGGATTCGGACGAGAAGGTTCCGCCTGGCTCTGATTGGCGCCGATTGGCTCCGCCTGGCGCTGACTCGTGGCCGGCGAAGTAGAGTATGCAGGATGGAGAGGTCAGGCTCAGAAAACAGCTCCGGGGCAGCGACCGTTGCCGCTCTTTTCGAGAGCGAGGGCGGGCGGGTCCACGCGCTGGCTCGCAGGCTCTGCGGCGACCGTGACGCCGACGACCTCGTGCAGGACACTTTCCTCAACGCCTTCCGGGCCATCGATCAGTTGAAGGATCTGGCGAATCCACGACCGTGGCTCTATGCCATCGCACATCGGGCCTGCTCACGGATGCGACGGCGCCGAGCCGGCGAACCGCAGCACCTCGAAGAGTTCGACGAGCTGCTGCCGCATCCGGGAGCGACCGTTCCGGATTTTTCCGGGCAGAAGGCAGGTCCGGAAGGCGACAGCCTGCGCACCGAGGCGCGCGAGCTCGTGGAGAGGGGAATCTCGGCGCTACCGGAGGCTTTTCGGATCCCGCTTCTGCTGGCAGATATCGCCGGCCTTCGGCTCGCCGAGATCGCGGCGATCCTCGACCTCCCGGAGGCCACGGTCAAGACCCGCGTCCACCGCGCCCGCCTGAAACTGCGCGCCGTTCTTGCCCAGGGGCTGCCGCAGCGCCAAGCCGGCCCGGCCTCGCAGGCGCAGGAGATCTGCCTCGACCTCCTGCGGGCACGTCTCGCGGCTTTCGATCATGGTGTGGACTTCTCGTATTCCGACGCGTCGATGTGCGAGCGGTGTCAGACCGTTTTTGCGACCCTCGCCCTGTCCGCTTCGGTTTGCGGCGCGCTCGGTCGCGACTCGCTTCCGGAGGGCTTGCGCGACCGGGTTCTCGCGACCACACGACCTTGAGCTGCGGGGGGGGGCGAGGACCGGAACCGGGAACTTTCGCGCCGTTTCGTGACTCTTATCGAAGGAATGCCGCACCTTCCTGGCGCGAGACTCTGCGGCCAGCGCGGGTGAGCAGGGGAGCCTAGAAATCCATGTCCAGCGAAGACCTCTCGCGAAGCCCGAAACCGCGAATCTGCGGCCTTGAGGGAGTGGGCCTGTCATGACCGATGCCGTTTCGGATCCGCTCTTCTGGCACCGCTTGCAGTTCGGATTCACGATCACCTTTCACTACATTTTTCCCCAGCTCACGATGGGCCTTGCCCTGCTGATCGTCGTCCTCAAGGGGATCGGTCTGCGCACGGGTCGGCCGGAGTGGAACGACGCGGCGCGATTCTGGATCCGGATCTTCGGGCTGTCGTTCGCGATGGGCGTCGTGACCGGCGTTCCGATGGAGTTCCAGTTCGGCACCAACTGGGCGGCTTTCTCCGCCCTGACGGGCGAAGTGATCGGTCAGACGCTCGCCATGGAGGGGATCTTCGCTTTCTTCCTCGAGTCGAGCTTTCTGGCGCTTCTCATCTGGGGTGAACGCCGGCTGGGTGAGCGCCGGCACTTCTTCGCCGCGGTCGCGCTCTGGGTCGGAAGCTGGCTCTCCGGCTACTTCATCGTCACCACCAACGCCTTCATGCAGCACCCGGTGGGTCACGAGATCGGCCCCGACGGCGTCTTTCACCTGGTCGATCTCTCGGTCTTCCTGTTCAACCCGTGGGCGGTCGCCCAGTATGCCCACACGATGATGGGCGCCGTGGTCACGGGCGCGTTCGCGATGGCGGCGCTCGGCGCCTTCTGGACGCTGCGCGGCGAGCACCGCGATGCCGCCCGGGTCTCGCTCGCGACCGGAGTGGTCGTTGGTCTCGCCGCCGCGATTCTCGTCGCCATGCCCACCGGCCACCTCCAGGGACGTCTCGTTGCCGAGCATCAGCCGGCAGCACTCGCCGGCATGGAGGGTCGCTTCGAGAGCGGGCCGCGCGCGCCGCTCGCCGTCATCGGCCAGCCGAACGTCGCGGAGCGCAGGCTGGACAATCCGCTGCAGCTGCCCGCGCTCCTGTCTTACATCGCCTACGGCGACTTCTCGGCGAACGTCAAGGGTCTCGACTCCTTTCCCGAAGACGAGTGGCCGACCAACATCGAGCTGCTCTACTACGGCTTCCACGTCATGGTCGGGCTGGGGTCGCTGTTCATTGCGCTGATGGCTTTGGCCGCGCTCCAGCTCGCGCGCCGGAAGCTCGCGACCAGCCGTTGGCTGCTCTGGATGCTCGCCCTCGCCTTTCCCTTTCCGTTCATCGCCAACACCGCCGGATGGATGACCGCCGAGATGGGACGCCAGCCCTGGCTGGTGTATGGCCTTCTGCGCACGGCCGAGGGCGGCTCGCCGACGGTGCATGGCGGCTCGACTCTCTTCACCACCCTCGGCTTCGCCGGGCTCTATTTCGTGCTCGGCATCCTGTTCGTGCTGCTCGTCTTGCGCGAGGTCGGCCATGGCCCGCGCCCGCTCGGCGCGCCGACGTCGCCGCCATCGCCAGTGGCAGGGCACTGAGGAGATTCCCATGGAAATGCTCTGGTTCTGGATTGCCGCGGTGATGGTGGCGGTCTACGTGGTGATGGACGGCTTCGACTTCGGCGCCGGCGCTCTCTACCTCGACGTGGCCAGGACCGACCGCGAGCGCCGACAGGTGCTGGCCGCGATCGGTCCGTTCTGGGACGGCAACGAGGTCTGGCTGCTCGCGGCTGGAGGCGTCCTCTTCCTCGCTTTCCCGAAGGTGCTCGCCTCGGGTCTCTCGGGCCTCTATCTCGCGATCATGCTGGTGCTCTGGGTGCTCATTCTCCGCGGGATCTCGATCGAGTTCCGTTCGCACGTCGCCGACGGCATGTGGCGGAGCTTCTGGGACGGCACTCTCGCCCTCGCCTCGCTCCTCGCGCCGGTCCTTTTCGGCGCCGCGCTCGGAAATCTCCTGCGCGGCGTGCCGCTTTCCGACAAGGGGTGGTTCGCGTTGCCGCTCTTCGACTCCTTCTCGCCGACCGGAGCGCTCGGCATCCTCGACTGGTACACCGTCGTTGCCGGAGTCCTCGCGCTCGTCGCGCTCGCGCATCACGGTGCCCTGTTCCTCGCCTGGAAGACCGACGGAGCGGTGCGAGAGCGCAGCCTCGCCTGGGCCGGACGCCTCTTTCCGGCGACGGTCGTCCTCTGGCTGGCGGCGAGTGTGGCGACGGCGCGCGTCGCTCCCGAAGTCTTTGCCGGTATTCCAGGCCGCCCGCTCGCCTGGCTCGCGACCGCGCTCGCGGTCGCCGGGATCGTCGCCAGCTTCGCCGCGCGGCGCAGTGGACGCGATCTCATGGCGTTCCTCGGCTCTGCAGCCTTCCTGCTCGGAATCCTGGCGGCGACCGCGGCATCCATCTTTCCGACCATGCTCAAGTCGTCGACCGACCCGGCGCTGTCTCTGACCGCGCTCAACTCCGCAGCGGGAGCGCAGTCCCTGCGCGCCGGTCTCTACTGGTGGCCCTTCGGCCTGGTGCTCGCCATCGCCTACGTCGCCTTCCTCTTCCGCTTTCACCGCGGCAAGGTGCAGGCTGCGGCCGAAGGGGAGGGCTATTGACTCGGAAGGGCCACAGTGAAGAAGAGGCCTCGCGCTCAGCGGCGAGCGATGTGCCAGGCCTGCGTGCGACGGTTGCCGGCGCCGTCGACGACTTCGGCTTCGAGCACCATTCGGCCCGGCCGATAGGGTGAGGGCGCGATCCGCAGCGCGAGCTGCGTCGCGCCGCAGCCGACATCCCAGGCCGCGAGGCTCACCGCTGCGAGACCCGCGCCGACCACATTGGCGGGGTCCTCGCCCAGGGCCACGGCGCTGCCCGTCGTGCGCAGCTTCACCGTGGGACGGGCGGGATCGAGCGCCAGGAGCGCGGGAGCGTCGGAGGTCGCCAAAGCCGCGCAGGGAACCGGCTGCCAGTTCGCGCCGCCGGCCCCGGGCGCCATCACTTCGAGTCCGGTATCGCATACCGCGACTGGCGGCGGTTCGGTCGTGCGGCGGCGCGACCGCTTGCGGCGGTCCGACGCCTTTTCCTCTTCCGGGCTCGCGGCCGGACCGGCTGCCGTCGTCACGAGGTCGACCCAGGGAGCGGCGGCGTCCAGCGTGATGGCGATCGCCGGCGAGTCGGCGCTGCGGCCACGCGCGTCGGTCGCCCGGGCGGTGATCTCGTGCCTGCCGGCGGGCGGCAAGGC